>JACVQG010000345.1 GCA_015661045.1 Dehalococcoidia bacterium
GATAACGGACGGGCGCTTTTCCGGAGCCACCCGTGGGGCGGCTATCGGGCATGTCTCCCCTGAAGCCGCCAGCCGGGGACCTATCGCTGCCCTGACTGATGGGGATATAATCAAGATTGATATTCCTCACTACAAGCTTGAAGTCGAGCTGAGTGATAAAGAAATAGCCCGCCGGCTGGGGCAACTGGGCGATTTTGAACCTAAGGTAAAAACGGGTTATCTCCGGCGCTACGCCGAACAGGTAAGTTCCGCCAGCAGCGGGGCGGTGTTTAGAGAGAAACGACTATGAAGATGACAGGTGCTCAAATTGTCTGCGAAAGCTTACTCAGAGAGGGAGTGGAGGTTATGTTTGGCATGCTGGGCGGAGCTATTTTACCTCTCTATGATACCCTGCCTCAATATCCCCAGCTGCGTCATATTCTGGTACGCCACGAACAGGCGGCGGCCCATGCCGCTGACGGCTATGCCCGAGCTACGGGCAAGGTCGGGGTATGTATGGCTACCTCTGGTCCCGGAGCCTCCAACCTGGTAACCGGGATTGCTAATGCTCACCTTGATTCTGTTCCTATGGTCGCTATTACCGGTCAGGTAGCCCGACCTTTTATTGGTAAGGATGCCTTCCAGGAGGTTGATATTACCGGTATCACCCTACCCATCACCAAGCATAACTATCTTGTCCTTGAGGCTAGCTCACTGGCCAGGACGATTAAGGAAGCCTTTTACCTGGCTAGAAGCGGCAGACCCGGGCCAGTGCTCATTGACATACCGCGAGATGTTTTTATTGAGGAGGCAGAATTCCACTACCCGAGCCGGGTGAACCTGCCCGGTTATAAGCCAACACTACAGGGGCACCCGACACAGATTAAGAAAGCCGCCAAGCTCATCAATGAAGCCCGGCAACCGGTCATCATCGCCGGCAGGGGGGTGCTTATCTCCGGAGCTTCTACCCAGCTTAAGGAGCTAGCCGAGAAAGCCCTAATACCGGTGATTACTACTTTGCTGGGCATCGGCTGCTTCCCGGAAAGCCACCCGCTAAGTTTTGGTATGCTGGGAATGCATGGCATGGTTTATGCTAATATGGCGGTTGATAAGGCTGATGTTATTATCGCTATCGGGACGAGGTTTGATGATAGAGCTACGGCTAGAGTCAGTGGTTTTGCGCCCAATGCCCGCATTATCCATATTGACATCGACCCCACCGAAATTGGTAAAAATGTGCGGGTGGATGTGCCCATCGTCGGGGATGTGCAGACTGTCTTGGCAGAGCTAAACAAGCTGGTGACGCTGGCTCAGCGTACTGAGTGGCTCAGGCAGCTTGACGATTGGCGGCGGGAACACCCGTCAATCGCTATCCGAGAGAGTGAGGGTCTCCTGCCCCAGTTCGTCGTTCGCCAGATATATGAGGTGACCAAGGGCGAGGCGACTATTGTTACCGGGGTAGGACAGAACCAGATGTGGGCTGCCCAACACTACTGGTATAATAAGCCCAATACCTTTATCTCATCAGGTGGCTTGGGCACGATGGGCTTTGGGCTACCCGCAGCTATGGGAGCTAAGGTCGGCTGTCCGGATAGTACCGTTTGGTTAATTGATGGTGATGGCAGTTTTCAAATGTCATTACAGGAGCTTGCCACCATAGTTCAGGATAATGTTGCCGTGAAAATAGCCATTATCCATAATAACTATTTAGGTATGGTGAGGCAATGGCAGGAATTATTCTACGGCAAACGATATGTGGCCACGCCCTTATCCTGTCCTGACTTTGTTAAGATTGCCGAAGCATATTGCATTCCGGGATTAAGGGTGACACGCAAGGAAGAAGTTGTTCCAGCCATTGAACGAGCCATGGCCGAGCCCGGGCCTTTCTTGATTGATTTTATGGTGGAACCGGAGGAGAATGTTTATCCCATGGTACCGCCCGGGGCGGCGCTAAGCGAGATTATTGAGGAACCTAAAACCAGGCTAAAGGCTCTCTCTGATTCGGCTAAGCTGCCAACGAGTAATATCTAAGCCTGGGAAAGAGGTGACAGTATGGCGGTAACAAAGCATACCATAGTCGCTCTGGTCGAGGATAAGCCCGGAGTGCTTAACCGGATGGCCAGTCTGTTCCGCCGGCGTGGCTTCAACATCGAGAGCATCGCCGTGGGGAGCAGTGAAGTGCCAGGTCTCTCCCGCATGACTATTGTCGTTGATGGCACGACCACCTCGGTAGAGCAGGTCAGGAAGCAATTGGATAAAGTTGTTGACGTTGTCCGGGTGTCCGATATTACTGACACTGATATAGTCGCCCGGGAACTGGCCTTGATTAAAGTAAAAGCCACTGCTACCACCCGCAGCGAGATTATACAGATTGTGGACATATTCCGGGCAAATATAGTAGACGTTGGCACGGATTCGGTAACAGTTGAGGTTACCGGCGACGAGGATAAAATCAATTCTCTATGTAACTTACTCCGTGGCTTTGGCATAAGAGAATTATCCAGGACAGGCCGTGGCATAAGAGAATTATCCAGGACAGGCCGTATCGCCCTGACCAGGGGAGGCTCAAACCCACTCCAAGCGGAGAAGGAAGCATCGACCACTCGTGCTCAAAAACCCAAGGGTTGAATTAGCCCAACAGGTAGGGTATTATCAAATAAAAAAGAGGAGGCCTGAAAATGTACCGGAAAATGCTAGTACCCTTAGACGGCTCGGAATTGGCTGAAACAGTCTGTACTTATGCCAAAGAACTTGCCGGGAGAATGGATATCGATGTTGTCTTACTTCACGTCAGTGATCCATCCGTACATGGTATAGTAACAATGGAGACAGCTTATATCGACCACATGACTGAAATCGTAAAGCGTCAGGTGGCAGAGGTCCAGAAAAATACGGCTCAAGCCGGGAAAAGCAAACAGGTAAAGGTGACCGGGGAACTGCTGGTAGGCTACGCGGCCGAGGAAATCCTGAAGTACGCCGATGAGAACACCATCGACCTGATTGTCCTGGCAAGCCATGGGCGCTCAGGGCTAAAACGCTGGACAATAGGCAGTGTGGCAAGCAAGGTTATGGGTGCCACCAAGATTCCTGTCTGGCTGATTAAGCCCGGAACTCCTGAGGCGATTCCGTATGACAAGTGGACCAAAAGAACACTGGTAGTAGCCCTCGATGGCTCGGAGCTGGCCGAATGTATACTTCCCCACGCTGAAGCCCTGGCTAAACAGCGGAGTAACGAGCCGGTGGAAGTACTCCTGCTCTGGGTTTGCGAACCCCCGGTTCTCCCCTCTTATTATCAGCCTAATATTACAGTTGGAGATGTAACCCTTAACTGGAAACAGCATGAGCAGCAGGAAATAACCAAGTGTAAGCAGGCAGCTCAGCAATACCTGGCCGGAGTAGAAAAACGGCTCAAGGCTAGCAATATCAGTAATGTTCGCTCAGAGGTGTTGGTGGGCAAACCGGCAGATGAGATTACGGATTATGTCCATAAACATCCTTCCAGTCTCCTTGTTATCGCCACTCACGGACGCTCCGGAATCAAACGCTGGGCCTACGGCAGTGTCGCTAATAACGTTCTGCAAGGAGTCACCAACCCGATACTGCTGATAAGACCGTGTTAACTCGAGTAGTAATAAAAAATAGATAAAAGGAAAGATGATGGCAACAATATATTATGATAGCGATTGTAACCTGGAACTTATTAAAGGCAAGGTAATCGGTGTTATCGGTTACGGCAGCCAGGGGCATGCCCATGCCCTGAATCTTAAGGATAGCGGATGCAAGGTAATAGTCGGTTTGCGGGAAGGCAGCAAAAGCTGGAAAGACGCCAAAAGCAAAGGTTTAAAGGTAGCTACCGTGGCAGATATGGCGGCGCAGGCTGATATTATCATGATGCTGGCACCCGACCAATCGCAGCGGGAGATATATTACCAGTCGGTTGAAAAGGAGCTAACCGCCGGCAAAACCCTGATGTTTGCTCATGGCTTCAACATCCACTACGGGCAGATTACCCCGCCGGCCAACATAGATGTCAGCATGATAGCCCCCAAGTGCCCTGGTCATATGCTGCGACAGGTTTATACCGAGGGCAAAGGGGCACCGGCCATTGTAGCTGTTCATCAGGATGCCTCGGGTAATGCCACAGATATAGCCCTGGCCTATGCTAATGGTATCGGTTGCAGCCG
>JACVQG010000054.1 GCA_015661045.1 Dehalococcoidia bacterium
ACCACCCCTGGCGAGGTAAATTCAGAACCCATTTTGATTAAGGATTACTGACATTTTCGCTTAACATATTTACTGACATTTTCCCTTGACAACAACAGGGGGCGAATTAAATCCCGAATTCCAAGCACCAAATTCCAAACCTCGTCCTAAGCTTGTTGAAGGAAACTCCTAATTCCAAAACATTAACAAAATGTTAACCGGAGTTGAGGGGATAAAAGGGTAGTACTTTCGAGACGCACTTTTAGTTGGAGTGTATTTTAGCAATCTGCCTAAGAAGCCTGATGAAGAACTTCATACGGTTGGATCAGAACCTCAGCCGGTATTCCTAGATTACGATGTAATCGCCGGATCATCTCCAACGATAGGGGACGCCTCCGGTTCAGTATCTCTGACACCCGCGCCCGGCTACCGAGGTACAACTCCAATTCCCTCCGGGTTAAACCCCGACTCTCAAGAAAATATAAAATCGCCTCAATTGGGTCAGGCAAGGGGATGTCATAATGTTGATTCTCAAACGTTTCAACCAGCGCTATTAAGATTTCGAGACGGTCTGCTTCCGATGTCCCCGGCTTTGCGTCAAACAATTGTTCAATTTCAGCCAGCGCATCTTCGTAGTCCGCTTCTGATTTTATTGGTTTTACTTTTACTAACATATTCTCACCTCAAATAGTCTTCGCATCTATCCTGTCATACTCCGGATGAGTACCAACGAAGCGAATGAAGACAATCCGGAACGTATATTGAATACTAACAACCAATCGATATTTATTCCCTTTGACATTGAAAACAACCCGGTTATTGGCGATAAAACTTGCGTTACGGTAGACAGCCTTGATATCATCAGGTTTCTGCCATTCGGCATGCTTTACATCGGCAAACCAGGATTCCAAACTCGAACGGGCATCTGTATGATTCTCCCAAAATTCTCTCAGCTTCTTGCGCGATATAACATGCATATAGAAAATTATAACATGTTACCAAATTGGGAGCAAAATACAATTCATATTCTATCCAAAGGATGGTGTCCACATTAGACTATAGTTCCTGTGATATATAATATTCATAAGACGACTGTTCTGAAGGAGGGATATATGGCGAACTATCTTTTCGTTTATTACGGCGGCATGGCGGAAGATGGCGCGACGAAGGCGACCCCGGAGCAGCAGCAGAAGGAGATGGAAATCTGGATAGCCTGGTTTAAGAAACTTGGCAAAGCCCTGGTCGAGATGGGCGCGCCCACCAGGCCGGGGAAAACCGTCAGCAAGGCTGGAGCCAGAGCGACCGGAGCAAATGCGGTCGCGGGCTACAGCATTATCAAAGCCAACAATCTGGGAGCCGCGGTCAACATGGCCAAAAGTCACCCGGACATCTCGAAAGGGATGAAAATCGCAGTCTACGAACTCATGGCGATGTAACCCCCTGGTGTTGTCACGCACCCGTTTACCGAGTCAATTCGAGCAGGCTCGAACGGAGCGGAGAAGCATGGAAATGGAAAACACTTTTCACTGCAGAGTGCGCTGAATATTTCCTTTTTCCCTATCTGTGTTCTCATCGTCCTCAGCAGCGACATCCTTAATTGGCTCCCGGCTGTCGAAGGTTAGATTTAGAGCTTAGAATTTTACTTCTTATACTCTAACCTTATCACCGGCCATATGTGAAATGAGTCCCAGCATTTCTTGAGTGGACTTCACTTTCATCAGCCCGGTGTTCATCCGCTGCAGGGCGTCACGTTGCATGGTTTCACTGAATGTGGCCGTGGCGTCTCCTATTACAAACACCTTGTATCCGCGGTCAGAGGCATCTCTTACGCTGAGTTCTACACAGGCATGGGTAGCTACGCCCACCACGATCAAACACTCAACCCCCAGGTTCCTCAGCACCTGGTCGATAGCTGTGGAGTTGAAAACGCTGGAGGATGTCTTGCTGATAACGATTTCATCTTCCCGGGGTCGCAGCTCGTCCAGAATTTGGGCTTCCTTGGAGTCTTTAGCCGTTAGCAGTTGGCGCGGCCATCGCGCCCATGAGGATGGGCTCATATCCCGGCAGTCGTGGGTCAATGCCTGTATCCTCACAAATATAACCTCGACGCTGTCCTGCCGGCAAGTTGATAGCAACTGTTGTATCCGGGGAACAATACCAGCTACCTGTCCGAAGAAATAGGCGGCTTCCTTTTCCAGCCCCTTTTCTTTCGCCAAACGCCCTATCCCCCAGTCGGGGTGGGCATCGAAGTACTGCATATCAATTACCATCAGAGCGGTCTTGCCCCGCCTGGGGAAAAACTCTGGAGATGGGGGGAGCAGCAAGTTCAAGGGGTTATCAGGCATGGGAGGCCTCCTTTTAGAAGTTATTTCAAAGTTTTGGCAATGTATTGGCGAATCTCGCCCGTTATTTCCAACCTTTTCCCCCTCTCTGTCAACGGAGAGGGGGCCAGCAAGGGGGTGAGGTCGAACCTAAGTTTATTTTGTCTTTTTCAACTGGGGCACCCAGGCTTTATCCGCAAACAGCTTGCCCTGTAAAACCAGGTCTTCGGCAGTAGGGAAAACAGACTTAGCAGGATCCATATCCAGACCCGGGGGTAGTCCGGACTGGACGTCTTTCCTGATAGTGGGGGCGCCTTTGGCCTTAGCATACACCGATTGGCCTTCCTTGCTCAGCCACCAGTTGGCAAACAGCTTGGCTGCGTTGATGTGAGGTGAATCTTTGATAACGGTTTGAAGTATAGCCTGACCGGAGATTCCCTCTTTAAAGTCGAGGACCTTTACGGGGGCGCCTTCCCGGACGGCATTGGACGCATCTATAGCCTGGGAGCCTCCGAAGATTGGATATTCACCCCTGGACAACTTCTCTATGCCCTGGGCAGGGCCGGTGACAAATTGGAGGTCCTGGGCGCCAAGTTTCTGCAGGTAATCTTCTGATAATGCCCCCGCCTTGATGATAGGTTGGAAGATAATGTAAGCATTGCTGCTCACCACAGGGTCTGTAAATAGTATTTGCCCTTTCCATTTAGGTTGCAACAGGTCAGCCCAGGACTTTGGCTCATCCGCTGGTTTGACCAGCTTTGTATTGGCAAAGGGCTGCATATAGGTGGGATAGGCCGCCAGGACATGCGCCTCCGGGTCCAGGAAAGCGGGTTCCACTTTCCATATATCTTTTTCCTGAAGCACCGGCAGGTCTTTGAGGGAAGTTGTCAATCCGGCAATCTTCATATTGACCAGGTGTACCTGTGATCCCTCGCTGAAATCCCCGGTCCGGTTCCCGATACGGGCCTCTGTCTTCAGCCGCTCTATGAACTCAGCGCCGCGGCCCGTGATGATTTCCACCTTTATGCCGTACCGGTCCTTGAAGCCCTTTTGCATAGCAAAACCAACGTCACCCACAAAGTTGAAGCTATAAAGTGTGACGGTACCCTCCTTTTTAGCTGCCTCTACCAGCTTCTGCATAGCAGTCTCCGCTGGACTCGTAACCGGGGCTGCTATGGGGACAGGTGCAGAGGTAGGCGTCGGAGATACAGGTGGTGCAGGAGTGGCCGTTGGCGTACAGGACGCCAGCAACATCACCAATACTATGGATGCAACGAGTAGACCGGTTAGCGAACTTTTCATATTTGACTCCTATTATTTAATATTTAAAAGCTGAAATTTGGGAACTTTGGTAAATTGTAATGGTGAGTTTAGTTACTTATCATTATATCTGTTTAATGTATGGCTATCAACTTGGCTGCCACCCTAAGTTCAACTTCTGTGACTTTTGTCCTTTTTACACCTTCCCCAGCATGGTATACTTGCCTCAAGATTATGAAATTAAGGAGTTAAACATGGACTTCAATCTTACCGAGCAGCAAAAGATGATTCAGGATACGGCCAAAGACTTATCCCTTCTGGAGCTATCCAGCCGGGCGGTGGATACGGATAACACCGGCCTTTTCCCCTGGGATGCCCTGCGGGCGCTGGCTGAAGCCGACCTCATGGGCATGCTCCTGCCTCCGGCCTATGGGGGCGGCGGCGCCGACTTATTATCGTATGTTATCGCAGTCGAAGAGTTGGCCAAAGGCTGTACCAATACCGCCCTGGTCTTCGTTACCCACCTGGCGGCGGCCCACGGCGTCCTGGTCGGCGGCAGTGAGGAGCTGAAAAAGGAGTTGCTGCCAGTCCTGGCTCAGGGAAAAAGGCTGGCCGCCTGGGCCGCCACCGAGGCCAACGCAGGTTCCAATGTCCTTGCCGTGGAGACCTCGGCTAAGTCCGACGGCAATAATTATATTGTGAATGGCTCCAAGGTATACATTACCAGCGCCGAGGAGGCCGAGTACTATGTAACGGTGGCCCGCACCAGCCCCGCTCCCGGCCCTACCGGCCTCTCAGCTTTGCTTATTAACAAAGAGACCGCGGGATTCAGCACCGGCCGCCGCTTCCTGCGCATGGGCATGAACGGGACATCCTCCGGAGAGCTATTCTTTAATGATTGTAAGGTGGATAAGAAGAACCTGCTGGGCAAAGAGGGTGGATACATGCCTGTTGGCATGGCCATGGCCACTATCGGGTTGCTGGGCGTGGCAGCTATCGCTCTGGGAGTATCTCAGGCCTCCCTGGATTTATGCCTTAAATATGGCAAGGAGCGGGTAATTAACGGCCAGCCTCTGGGGAACTATCAGGGGGTACAATTCCTGGTCAGCGAGATGAGCGTGGCAGTAGATGCCACCCGCGCCCTGCTTTACTCGGCAGCCGTAGCCCAGCAGAATCCACAACCCGGACTGCCTATCGCCGCCTTTAAGGCCAAGCTGTTTGCCACCGAGACAGCCCTCCAGGTTACCGATAAGGCCCTTCAGATGCACGGCGGCACCGGCTATACCAAAGAGCTTCCGTTGGAACGCTATTACCGGGATGTCAGGGGTCTTACCCTGCACTTTTCACCTACGGAACCGCTTAAAGAGACTCTGGGCAAGGCGCTCATGGGACTGTTGCCGTAGGGGTGCGGTAGTATGGCAAAAAGAAACGGCCCCTTCTTTTTGAAGGGGCCGTCGGGCCGGGGCTACTCACCCCGGCGATGTTTACAGGATACCAGTGAGAATAGTGCTTACAGCCACATCAACATAAACGGATATCATGTGCAAGTGGGTGGGGGATGTGTAACAGAAAGTTTAATAGTTCTTGGCTGCAACCTTTGAGCACTATACCTACAATAGATAGTATAAGTTATCAAATGTTCCACAAAAATTACTCAAAATAGACTCAGGTTTCTGCAACCAGACGATACCCAAACCCTCGTTCTGATAAAATACGTTTAGGATTAGATGGGTTCTGCTCTATCTTGCGCCGCAAATACCGAATATAGAGTTTGACGTAACCCCTTTCTTCTACATAATCTGCCCCCCATATGTTTTCCAAAAGCTTTCTATGGCTGACAACCTTATTTCTATTGCGAGCTAGACATGCCAGTAAATTGAATTCAATAGGGGATAGTTTTTTAACTTGATTAAAAACAGATACAGTATGTGTATTAAAATCTATATGTAAACCGCTACAATCCAATTGCTCAGCTTCCATATTATTACTGTTTTTACAACGGCGCAGAATTGCTTTGACCCGTTCAATAAGCTCTTTTAAGTCAAAAGGCTTAGTTAAATAATCATCTGCTCCCATTCTGAAACTTTCGATAATATCACTTTTTAGATTGCTGTCGCTGATAATTATGATTGGCACATCACAAAGTATTCGAATGGTTTTACAAACTTGCCAGTAAACTGGTGTTGGTATTCCAATGTCCAAGATTACAAGGTTAGGTCGGGAATCATAGAAAATCCGCATCCCTTCTGCTGGGTCCGTGGCACATGCTGTTATGAAAGAATGCTGTTTCAGCCATTTTTCTAAATGGCTGCTAATGTGGACATCCTCTCCAATTATTAGTATACTTATCCCCATAAGTGTCCTACCGTTTTGTGATTATAGCTAGCGCTTCTTAAAAAATGAAAGGTACAAAAAAAGTCAATGAACAAATCGGAGCCTAAAACTAGTGCATTTATTTAATATTCCATTTATTTTAAAATCTAACCTAAATCTAACCTAATTTCTACTGTTTTTTAACCATTCAAGTTTCTATAATACAACGAAATGTAGGTAATGTCAATAAAGTATATATAAAAAGTGACGTTCTGGGTTTGTCGGAAGCTTACCGCGGTAGTATAATTAAAGTGAATTTAGAGTGAAATTTTCTTTTTTTACTGATTTATTAACAAAGAAAAAGGTTAAATAGGTCAGTGACTGAAGATAAAAAAGAATCATTAGTTACTGGCTCTTATAGTTGCGATTTATTTTTAGAGATTAAGGGCTTTGAGGATTCGGGCATACTTAATGGCTTGATGCTCAGGGAATGGCTTATATCTATGTTACCTTGGCCACATATCATGAGAGAACGCGTGCGCTGGCTCGTATTTATAGGCAGCCTTAAAAGAGAAGATGACAACCCAAATATAATAAGAAGGGGTGAATGCTTTCCTCCACATGATGGCGAGGGGGCATTGATTAATATATATCGTTTGCAAGATGGATTACCGTTGGAAAGGTCTCGATCCTTAATGCGGCATGTAGTTTACCATGAAATTTCGCATGTTGTATATGGGAGTCTACGTGGAAAAGCGCAAAAACATTGGTTATCCTTAATAGACCTAAGCAATCCTGAGTCCTCGATTGTTCAGAGCGAAACAATGCTTAACCCGCAGGAAGAATTTGCTGAGTGTTATGCTCACTATATACAACAACCTAACGTTCTCAAGGATGTTAGTAATGAAAAATATGATTTTTTGCGGGTAGAAATATTTGGTAATAGGGAATATTGGGATTTTATGCCCAGTTCAACACTATATTAAGGAGAATTGTATGACAACGTCAACTTCTGCAGGACAGTTAATAGAAGTCCGTGTCATTGGCGGAGAGCGAATAGCGCTAATTTATTGCATTCAAGGTCGTAAGCCTGAAATCATAGACTGTGACCCTAGTTACAGAGATAAACTTGGCGAGTTAATCGTTCAGTTGGCGGAGCAAAAATTGCCGTTACCGGAAGCCGTTACACAAGAAGATTGTGGACGTGTTGCTGTCTTCGATGGGGTTAGGATGAATTCCACAAAAGATAGGGGTTTTGCTTATGCATTAGCTCACGAGTTATCGCATTATACTGTTTTGGGTAAGGCAATAAGGGGCATAGTTAAGAACGCACCTGCAGCTAGCAAAGTATGTTCGTGATTCAATCTGTCCCCTAGAAATTATGATCATTGGTATGGTTTATCTGTATTCATGTACTTTAATTGTTTGTCTGGTCTCTCCGCAAGTTATTATCTGTTTTAAGCGTTAACTCTCCTCGGTTCTCCACTTTCCGTTAAGATGTGGTTGTTTATTCTTCGCTTGGTGTTTCACTCCCAAGAAAACATACACGGCTTCAGCTTCTTTTGTTACTGCAGTAGGTTTGAGTTCGAGCAATACAAGGTGCGGTAGTTGGCTGGTCTGCTCGTCTATCGTCTTCTTGCACACCTCCCCTAT
>JACVQG010000055.1 GCA_015661045.1 Dehalococcoidia bacterium
GCTATACTTCGAGTCTGCTCCTCCTCATTGGCGCCCTGTCGAGTTCAAATGCGCCTTCGATACTTACGGCGAGGACAAGATTACCCTGGGAAGCGACTATCCAGTGGGGCCGGATTTCTTACCCCAGGCAGTTTCTATGGTCAAAAATGCAAAAATCAGCCAGCAGGCCAAGAAAAAGATTCTGGGTGATAACGCCGTTAAATTATTCCGCATAAAAAGGTAGAGGCAATTCATGAATTGCCCTTGATCATAAAGTCGCAAAACTACGGGAATCAGGAGGAACAATATGACAACCAAAGTATCATCGCTTTTCGCCGAGAAAGTCCTGGCGGAACTCAAGAAATGTGGTATCACCCACATCGTATGGCTGCCACATAGTGAGAACAAGGCCATGTATGAGACTGTGCTCCAGGACGCAGGGATTACGCTGGTTCCAGTCTGCCGGGAGGGGGAGTGCATCCCGATAGCGGCTGGACTGTGGCTGGGCGGCAAAAATACTGCTATCATGCACCAGAGCACCGGGCTTTTTGAGGCCGGCGACTCCGTTAGAGGTCTGGCCCTGGACATGCAGCTTCCATTACTGATGCTCATCGGCGCACGGGGCTGGCCTACGCCGGGTAGCCCCCCTTCACCATACTCCTGGAACGGGATAGACTCCGCGGCTACATTCCTGGAACCCATCCTGGATGCATGGGGCATCAAACATCACCTTGTTACCAATGAAAACGAAACGGGTCAGATTTCATCGGCCTATAAAGAGGCTCAATCAACATCCCGTCCCGTAGCAGTATTAATTGCTAAGGAGTAGATAGATGATAGATAGCATGGAAGCCATGAAGGTTATCTCTAAGGCCCGTGGCGAGGCAATAGTTGTGACTACAATGACAGCCAAAAACGAATGGCATCAGGCGTCCACTCATCGTGAATTGGATTTTGGGATCAGCGGCGCTATGAGTAAAGCATCTTCGCTGGGTTTCGGATTAGCTTTGGCGCAACCAAATCGGAAGGTTATCATAATAGATGGGGATGGCAGCCTGCTCATGAACCTGGGTAGCCTGGTAACCATAGCCAACATGGCCCCCGCTAATCTGATACACTTTGTGGTTGAAAACGGTATCTACCGTATTACCGGCGGACAGCCAACACCCAATTCCCGGAAGGTCAGTTTCTCGGCTCTGGCCAGGGATGCCGGCTATACCCACTCCTACGAGTTCGAAGACCCGGCCGCTTTCCAGAGCAAAATCCAGAACATCATGGAGCAACCCGGCCCGACCTTTGTTTGCTTGAAGTGCCCTTCTATCTCAGAAAGGTCACCCCATAAAAGCCCGACCACATCTCCGGATAGCGTGAGGAAATTCAGGGAGATGTTTGTGTAGGCTTATTCCAGAATAATATCTACGATGAATCAGGCCTACCTGTTTTAATGGTCCCTGCTTTTTCCAGAGCACCACCGGGCGTTGCGTCGTCACCCCATCATCCCTATCACCTGGTCGGTGGTGCGCATGCGGGCAACGCGAGGGAAGATGCGTTTCATAAAGATGTCGTGGCAGTCCTTGTTCGGAGAAATACAGGCATCTGTAATGATAACCAGGTTGTAATCGCTATCCCTCGCCGAGTAAACAGTGCTGGCAATCCCGATTTCCGTAGAGCCGCCGGCGAGCACAATAGTGTCTATTCTCCGTGTCCGCAAAGAAAGCTCCAGATGTGTTTGATGAAAGGCGCTCCATCGGTGCTTGGCAATGATGTAATCCCCAGACTGAGGCTTTAGCTCGTCAATAACCTCTCCTGTCCAGCTTCCCTGAGTAGGCGGCGGCATAAAACGCTGTGGGTGTGCCGGATCGGGCCACGGTGTACCATGTATATCGGTGTCGGCCACCTGAGTAAAGCAGTCAATATAATCGGGGCGGTGATCGGCCTTGGCGTAAAAAATAGGTATATTTGCCTTCCTGCCTGCATTCATGATACGAACACAATTAGCCACAATCGGCTCCATTAGCCGTTGGCTGGCCTCGTCGGCGCCACGGAAATATACATTGAGCATATCGAAGAAAAGGATACCCGTGCGTTTCTTATCTAGATTATGATAGGACATATTATCCTCCTTTTTTTGATTCGATTATGACAGGAATTGTAGAGTGTGTGTTGTGGGTTTGTCAACCACCAGTGCTGCCTTTAAACTTGACTACCGCATCAACGCCGATTAGAATAAGGCCACGCTACGGAAACCCCCTGGCCACCTTTATTAAAGGGGGGCGCTCCGATCGGAGCGGGGGATTTCGTTAAGGAATAAAATTTATCTCCGAGGCCAAAAAATCAATATTAAGTTCCCCTGTTGGTTAGCTTTGCCTTGTTTGGATATGGCTCAAACTCAAAAAGGGAGGTTACAATGAAAAGGTTTATTAGTGTATTTCTTGCATCAGTAGTTATTCTCCTTGGGGCTATATTAGCTGCTTGTGCTCCATCTGCTCCTACTGCGCCTCAACCGCCCGCGGCTGCTCCACCCCCGGTGTCGAAGGCTGCCCCCGTTGTGAACGCTGAGGAGGCCCAGTGGGCGAAGATAGTCGAGGCGGCTAAAAAAGAAGCAACAATAACCGCTTATAGCTACACCTGGGCAGGAGATATCGGACTAACTGTAGAACGGGCCTTTGAAAAGCAGTACGGCATCGACCTTCAGATTATTACAGGCCGTGGGGCCGAGTTCACCGAGAGGCTGAAAACGGAAAAACGCATGGGCCAGATTGTCGCAGATATAACCGAAGGCAGTCCCGTGCACGTAAACAACATGAAAATGGCAGGGCTGCTTACTTCCGTAGCGGGTGACTTGCCCAGCCTTCGGGAAAAAGGCATATGGACATTGGAGCCTGCCGACACGGACCCCCGCGACAAAATCAATCTGGCGTTCAGGATTATATCGTATACCCCTTACATCAACACCAAAATGGTCAAGCCAGCAGATGCCCCTAAATCATGGAAGGACCTGCTTGAACCCAAATGGAAAGGGCTTATGACTCTCACAGACCCTAATATCTCTCCTTCGACAATTCAGACCGTATTAGTGCTAATAGATAACAAAGCGTGGGACGAAGCGTACGTGAAGGCTTTATACGGGCAGAAGCTGCGTTATATTCTGGGTGGGTTCGTGGAGGAATTCCGGATCCTGGCAACGGGGGAAAGTAGCCTGATGGTTATAGGTTCGGATGCCGATGCCGACCGGTTTGCTAGAGAAGGGGCGCCTATCCAGGCTATAGACATGAAAGAGGGTGCCGTTGTAACAACAGCATCGGTGGCAGCGGTTGGTAACTCTCCACATCCCAATGCTGCTAAGGTGTTAGTGAACTGGCTGTACAGCCAGGAAGGTCAAAGTGTTGCTGGTAAAGCGCAGGGAAACAAGATGCTGAGGAAAGACGTACCGGATTTTCGTCCTGCCGCCGCTCAAACGCAATTGGCCAAGCCCTTCGTTATGACCAACGAACAGTTGGATAAATCAGCCGAGATGTTCAAGAACAAGTGGTTCGACAAACTGGTCGGACGATAAAGCAAACCTGGACAAAATAAATAATCTATCCAATTACGTATGAATCATCTGTGCCCCCTTGGAGGGAGCACCATCAAGTATGAAAATTGACCTCACACTGACCCCGCCGTAAGCCGGTTCTCCCCTCTCCGTTTACGGAGAGGGGTCGGGGGTGAGGTCATCACTTCATATACGTAAACTTCTGCTTAAGTTCGTGACGGCTACCATCGGCATTTATCACCACTACATCTACGGCACCTGCCCCATGTTTAGGGGTTAATATCTCCAGGGTGGTTGGACTCTTGTTTACTATCGTTGCATGGGAACCGCCAAAGAGAACAACAACACCCTGATTGGAGAAATGGTTTCCAGTTATCGTTACCTTGGTATTTCCACCTATGGGGCCGGAGGCAATGCTGACACTTTCTATTTTAGGAGCAAAGAAGGTAGCTTTGACCTCGTTGGAGAATCCAGCGCTTTCCTTATCGGCCAGCGTATAAGCCCTGATAGAGAAATAATAGGTGACTTCATCATCAAGGTCAGTCATAGTGTACCTGTTTACATTACCCACATTCACCACATCCGTGTACTTTCCCGGCGATGTGCCATAGTAAATGCGGTATCCCCCGATATAAGGTTCGGGGCTGCGCTCCCAGGTTAGAAGAATAGAGCCAAGGGTTACCTTCAAGCTCCGGGGGGCTGCCGGGGGCACAGGAGGTATCTCCACTATCTGGCTGCCGTGCACCCCCAGGTCGGCCAGGCCTAACGATGGCCCCTCCCCCGATTCCACCTGGAAACGGAGCCAGTAGACTTTCCTGGTTGGGAACGACACCTTAACGCCCGAAATGCCCGTTAAGGGAGTGTTGACAGGTACACTTGACCCATCGCTAAAGTAGAGGGTAGCCTTATCTATCCTGTTACCTCCGTAGGTTCGCGGATAGAGCACTACCTCGTCAATATCGACAGGAGCGAGCCAGTTAAGTTGCACCCAGGGAGTGGTTTCACCGTTGGAAGCCCAGGTGGAACGCCCTTGCGCATCCGCCAGTTTGTTGTCATTAACCCGCCATATAGCTGAGTTATAGGAATCCAGGGAAGAAGAGGCAGTGGCTGTGGCCAGGCGCGCCAGGTTAGTTTTCGCCTCTTTCTGCGTCAACGGAAAGTTTATCATATGTCCCCGGTGACACCCGATGCAACGGGCCTCCGTTCCCGGCCGGAAATAATCATGTGTGGGGACAAAGCTGGTAAACGATTCCCCCTGCGGCGAGGTGAGAGAACGGGCTACGACTCCGGAAGCGTTCCGCAGCAACCAGAAGATAGGCTTGTCGGCGGGGATTGTAGCCGTAAAAGACCCATCGGGATTCACCGGCACGCTGCCGACAAACTTAGGCGGTTGCTTCCGCACCAGTGGGAAATCGTCGGAAGAGGTGAATGTCTGGCTGTCATCATAGAAGTCAACAGCTACAATTGAGCCAGCTAAAGGGGAAACAATCTCCCTGAAATCCAATGGGAGGTCAGCATATATATTGGAGTTCTTTAGCACTACCTTTGTGCCCAGGTCGGCGCCGGGGTCGTCGCTTATCAAGCTGGCACCCGGGACATCAGGAACAACTTTGGCAGTGCGGGGATATGCCGCTACCGCATCCAGTTCATCAGTGCCCAGTCCATCGTAAACCAGAGAGATATTCTGGAATTTATCGTCAGTTACATAAAGCCCGTAGTTGAACTGGGCAACAGTCCTTCCTTTGTTATCCACAGATACGCTGGATGTTGGGGTGTACGAGAAAAGGATACGCCCATCGGGAAGGGGTGTGGGCGATAGGGCATGAGCGCCCTCTAATTCGGTGGGGTCGCCGATTCCCTTGATATCGTTGCCATCCCCAGCCCCGGGCGTGAGCAGTGCAATACCGGTTGGTAAAGTAGAGCCAAGCAGGCTGCCACCTGTTCGGTAAGTGTAAACTATCCGTCCATCGGGCATCTCACGAGGTTGGAATAAACCTCCCCTGTCTTTAAATTTACCTGCATTAAAGGCATACCTGCCAGCTTCTGTGCCATCGGGGTTCATTGCCCACATTATCCAGAAGCTGGAAGAGAAATTTCGCTCAACTGCCAGGGGTTGCAGCCCACGGCCGGCAAAAGCCGGGACGTTCATGTTATCCACCCAGTGGCTAAAAACAACTTTTCCACTGGATAATACATAGGGGTCGATTGCCCCGGCTCGCTCTGTAGTAACCCGGTGCATATCCGAACCGTCGCCATTCATTACATAAAGATTAAGCGCCCGTTGCCCGCAGGAGCCGCTAAGGGAAGGGTAACGGCTGGACGAAAAAATAATGCGCCCGTCAGGCAGGTAGTCTGGCGAGAAGTCGCCATAGCGGTTAAAGAGGGCTTTATTCTGTGATGGTTCACGGGGATTGGTTGGTATTAACAGAGTACGGTCGTCAAATGTAAGTTGTCGGAAATCAGCGCCGTTCACCTTGATTTCATAGATATGCCACTGGCTTTTAGCCGTTTTAACGCCGCTGAAGACAATCCGTGTACCATCGAAGGATACCATAGGGCGGGAGACATCAAAAAGCAAGTTCGATGTCAGGTCTTCCACCTCACCATTCGGATATAATACCATCAGCTTGCCACCCACCGCCTTTTCCCGTCCCACCACCTCAACCGGGGGGCCAACGTGGGTGCCATCGATAGTTTCCAGATGGTTACGGGAGGTAAAAACGATTGGTACAGATATAGGGGTTTCCGGAGCCGCCCTCACCTGTGCAGGTACCAGAGCTGTCAGGAGAAGAAGTAAAATAAGATTACCGTAAAATAACTTGAGCCAATTCTTTCTCATGCTCTTCCTCCTGTATTCTGCTATTTTTCAATTGCTAAACGGATTATCTGCTTTTAAAACGTTTTAACAATAAAAAAGATACCGCTTATTCATAAAGAATTCCAACAACGGCTTTTTATTTGAATCTATTTAAATATAATAATTCAATTGACATCTGGCAAGTTGAAACCTAGAATTCCAATTAGGGGAGATTATTATACTGGATGACACTGTGTCAAAGAATACATTTCTGTTGAAGCATTTCTGGAAGGGGGTAGTATGAGCCACGAAAAATGGACTGAAGAAAATATCGAACCCCTGTGGTCTAAGGCTAAAATATCGGGGATATCCCGTCGCCGATTTTTCGTTCTGCTGGCTTCAGGCGGCGCTGCCGCCGTGCTTGCTGCCTGCACCGGTAAAATAGCGCCTTCACCCACGCCTACTCTGGCTCCCACTCCTACTGCTACCCCAACACCGGTTCCGTCCCCAACCCCGGTCTCATCTCCCACTTCCCAACTCCCATCTCCCACCACCCCCGCGCCACGCCCCATCAATAAGCCGATACCGGAGCAATACTTTTTACCATTGGGAACCAATGCCGAGATGCGATTCGAGCTAATGGCCAATCGTGGCTATGCGGTGCCCAACTCATTCTTCTTTGTTCGCGGACATTCTTTTACACCATTCATCGATATTAAAACCTGGAAGCTACGCATAGAGGGCGATGGGGTAGACAAACCAATTGACATAACCTACAATGATTTATTAAAATTGCCGTCAAAAACTGTAACCCGTTTTGTTGAATGTGCCGGTAACGGACGCTCCTTTTTCGATACACTCCTGAAAAAGCCGGCGCAAGGCGGACAGTGGCGATTAGGGGCTTATGGCATTGCCGAGTGGACCGGTGTGCCGCTTTCGGAAATCCTGAGCCGGGCTGGAATTAAAAGAACAGCAGTTGATGTGATGCCTACCGGCCTCGATAGCTTGAGCATCGAGCGCCCGATGTCTGTAGCCAAGGCTATGGAGGATGACACTATTGTTGCTTATTTGATGAACGGAGAAATCCTCCCTCTCGACCACGGCTTCCCGGCCCGTCTCATCACATCCGGCTGGGTTGGCATCGCCAATATAAAATGGGTCGGCAAAATCACCGTATCAGAGAAACCC
>JACVQG010000346.1 GCA_015661045.1 Dehalococcoidia bacterium
CAGCGCACCTATTAATCTCCATAGCTTGGTCATCTTGCCCTCCTTAGTCTGCCGACTACAAGTGGCCACTGAACGCTACTATACCACTGAATACGAATTAATGCACAAACAAATTCCGTGTCCAGTCATTTTCCATATATTAACCCAAGTTTACCAGGGTTTTCAAAACCTGAATTCAAAAGGTACTTATGTTAAGTAATATGGTCACTACAATTTTTAGATATGAAAACATCTTGGGTATTACTTTACTTGATAATTCATGGGTCACTATAATTAGCTCCACACATGAGAATGCCCAATTTCACGTTCAACCGGAAGTAAAGTTAATCCGTTTACGTGTATTAGTTGGTAAACTTGGGTTAAGGTTTTGTATATTGACAGGATACATAACTGATGTTACATCTATATATAGCGCAAAGTTCCTACTATAGTTTTACGCTCCGAAAATTCCATACCACAATTTTTCTCCAGATACTCCAGACTGAAAAGGTTCTTAAATCTACACTCCTTGTATTATTTACCTTGAAAAGGGAGGTGGTGCCTATGGCAAGTATGAGCGTGCCGCGCGCCTGGCGGCGGGTGATGAGGCACCAGTACATAAAATTCAGCCGTAAAACTATTAAAGGAGTAGGAAAAAAGTGAAAAGACTAGCAATTCTTGGGATACTAATGTTGATGGCATCCCTTACTCTGACCGGGGGTCAGGCTCTGGCAAATAAACTGACCACGTTTGACAGCCAGGGAAACGATAATGTTATTGAATGCTCCCAAAGCTGCCTGCGCTCGCATTCAAGATGGTAGTATCAAAGACTCGGCGGGCAATCCGATCGTTCTGGGCTACGATCAATACGGCTATAACTATCAGGCTCATATGTTCAACGGGACTTATGACAGCGTTGACCGTAAATTGGATGGTAAATACTGGGGTTCAACGGGGGATTATGTTGACGACAAGCTCATGATGAAATGGAGCGACTCTTGGTTGGCAAATGTTGACTGCGATGGAGACGGCAAATTGGACAGGGGTCTTGAAAACGGAGTATCGGGTGGTATCAGCAAAGGTTGGGAAACTAATCACGTTGAAGGTGATTACTTGGATGCCGCTGGTGTTCTCCAGCACTATACATGGTTTGTTAAGATAGTATGGACGGGGCCGGGAAGTCCTTTGTGGGGACAATATACCGTTATCGAAGAGATTTATAACGACCCAGCAGGGGGCTTCCATGGCGTTTTTGACAAGATTCCTTCTCCGGGCTTCGGCCAGAATGACCATTGGACAGACTTACCATAGTAACTCGCGTGATCGGGGCTGTCCTATTTTTTCAGCCCTCTAAATCGTGTCATTTCCTTCTGCTGCATAGTTAATATTAGCCTCCGCCTAAAACCACCCCATTACCATATAAGATTTAAGCATATCTCCATCTCGTATATTTTAAAACAATTTCTGTCCGATTCACCAACGTGAGTTAGCCCCATTCAGAGACAGGTAGACCAAAAAGCAACACTAATTCTTTTTACCAGCTTGCTTTTCTATCTGAAATAGCCTAGAATAAATCTACTTTTAAGCGAAGGATTTAGCTTTGGTTTCTCCTTTAGAGGGCATCCGCATCCTGGACTGGACTATCTGGCAGCAAGGGCCGGTAGCCACTGCCATGCTAGGCGACCTGGGGGCTGAGGTTATAAAAATCGAGGAGAGAGTAGCCGGAGACCCGGGCCGGGGTATGAAGCGGGTGCGGGGGCTGGCAGCAGAGTTACCCGGCGGACGTAATTTCTACTATGAGAATAATAACCGGAATAAAAAAGGCATAGCCCTCGACCTGCGTAAAACACAGGGTAAGGAGATAATATACAGGCTTGCAGAGAAAGCCGATGTCTTTGTACAGAATTTCCGGCCCGGTGTGGCGGCGCGTCTGGGACTGGATTATGTCAAGCTTAAGCAGTATAACCCCCGGCTTATTTATGCCACTGCTTCAGGCTATGGGTTAAAAGGCCCTGATAGTGGGGAACCTACCTTTGACTACCTGGGTCTAGCCCGTTCGGGGATAATGAATGCAGTCGGGGAACCTGATACACCTCCTCAGGGAATGGTTGGAGGCTTGGCCGACCAGATGGGGGCGATTTTTCTGGCCTATGGCATCCTGGCCGCACTTTTAACCCGTGAGCGTCTGGGCATTGCCCAGGAGATCGATGTTTCCCACTTTGGAGGCATGATTGCCTTTCAGAGCTTGAACGTGGTAGCAGCCTGTCTGGTAGGTCAGGATTTACCCCGGCAGGAAAGGGCTAACTCCTTTAATCCGATGTGGAACCATTATAAATGCAAAGATGGCAAATGGTTGGCCCTGGCCCACCTCCAGCCCGATAGACACTGGCCTATGTTATGCAAAGCAATGGGGATTTCTCACCTGGAGAAAGATCAGAGATTTGCCGATGCTGTTAGCCGTGAGAAAAACGCCAGGGAGATTGTAGCCATTCTGGATAATATATTCGCTACACGCACCTGCGCCGAATGGATGGAATATCTCAAATCTCAGGGGGATTTCATCGTATCGCCTGTCAATCGTGTCGCCGACCTGGTCTCCGACCCGATGGCAATAGCCAACGGTTATATAAAGGAATTTGACCACCCTACTCTGGGGAAGGTAAAACTGCCGGGCATACCGGTGAACTTCAGCCAGACACCAGGCTCTATAAGATTACCGGCGCCTGATTTCGGTCAACATACCGAGGAGGTATTGATGGAGTTAGTCGGATATTCCTGGGACGATATTGAAAAGCTGAAACAGGCAGAGGTTATTTAACACCAGAGACCAGAGGCAAGAAGAATTCCCCGATTCATCGGAGCAGGGGATTTAAGGGGTTTGAGAACTATGATCAAAGCAAATATTTCCGCAATGGACAGGGTAAAACACCTCTATGAAAACCGCAGCTTAAGGGCAAAAGAGCTACGCGCACAGGGCAAGAATATCATCGGCTACTTTTGCTGCTACCCACCTATCGAATTTTTAACTGCATTGGATTTGGTCCCCTTCCGCATCCAGGGAACGGTGAAAGAGCCAATTACTAAGGCAGATGCCTACCTGGAAACCATCATGTGCCCTTTTATGCGAAGCTGTTTCGACCTGGCGTTGAAAGGCCAATACGATTTTCTGGATGGCCTGGTGGTGCCCCATAGTTGCGATACCGTTCAGCGCATCTATGAAATATGGCGGCACTACCGCAAGCCTGAGTACACCCATTTTATCAATGTCCCCCACATGCTGGATGCCACATCTTACGAATTCTTTAAACGGGAACTGGAGAGCTTCCAGCGCAGCCTGGAGGAATATACCTGCTTAAAGCTGACTCAAGAGCGGCTGGATAAAGCCATCGGATTGCATAACGAGAACCGCTCGTTACTAAGGGAACTTTATGAACTAAGAAAACAAGAGCCACCCCTTATATCGGGCACGGAGATTACTCAGTTGCAGGTAGCTGGGATGGGTTTGCCTGTTGAGGAATACAACGAACTTATTAGACAGGTCATTCAAGAAATAGCCTCTCTGCCGAATCGGCCTGAACCCAAGCCACGGTTGCTGGTCTTTGGCAGCGAGATGGATGACTCGGCATTTTTTCAACTGGTGGAGGACTGCGGAGCGAATGTGGTGATTGAC
>JACVQG010000056.1 GCA_015661045.1 Dehalococcoidia bacterium
TCCCAAAAAGAATATCCTGGGCGGTCAGGGCAAGGGCTGGCTGGTCATCGAGAAGGTCCTCCAGAGGGCGGCGGTGGCCAAGTGCGCCGAGATGCTGGGCGGAGCCCAGCAGGTGCTGGAGATGACCGTTGACTATGCCAAGCAGCGGGTACAGTTCGGTAAACCTATCGGCAGCTTCCAGGCTATACAGCACCACTGCGCCAATATGGCTATAGATGTGGATGGCTGCCGCTTTATCACCTATCAGGCGGCATGGATGCTCAGCGAGGGAATCCCTGCCACCAAAGAGGTAGCTATGGCCAAGGCATGGACATCGGAGGCATACCGCCGGGTGACAGCGTTGGGTCACCAGGTGCATGGCGGCATAGGGTTCATCAAAGACCACGATATGCAGCTTTACTACCGCCGGGCCAAGGCTGCCGAAGTAACCTACGGCGACGCCGATTTCCACCGCGAGGTGGTGGCGCGGGAAATTGGGATGTGAGAACTTGTAGTTGCCCGATTTATCGGGCTATGTTACATAAAAATAATTTACACTACTGGTAGTACGGTAGTAATCACATCAAAGGAGGCTTCGTATGATTAACAGCAAGGTTTGGGCAATACTTTCTTTATTTGTTATGGCATTGGTAATCCTATCGGCGTGCACCCCTCAAACCCCTCCTGCTTCAACACCGGTGCCATCAACGCCTGTACAGACATCCGTTCCCACCTCTAACATCCCACTTCCCACCTCACAAGATGCCGCCTGGACTAATATTGTAAAAGCCGCTAAACAAGAGGGAGTAGTAACAATCTACTCCGTTGCCTTTGTTGGCGATGTAGGCCGCCGTATATCCCAGGACTTTACCAATCAGACAGGTATTCGCACCGAGATTTTAGTCGGTAGTGGCGCTATTCTGCTGGAAAAAATAAAGGTAGAGCAAGCCATGAAACGGCCGGTGGGCGATTTATGGAATTCCCGTTCAGCCAGCAGCATCGCTGAACTGGTGTTACTCGGGGGCGCTGATAGTATTGCCGGGGGGCTTCCCTCGCTGCGGGATAAGGCGGCATTCAAAATTGATCCAGTTTATTCGCCGGGTGGTGAAGCCGTGGTCTGGGCTATGGGTTACGGTGATGCGGTAATAAATACTAAGCAGATTAAACCCGAGGATGAACCCCGGTCATATAAAGACCTGCTCAGTCCCACCTGGAAGGGCAAAATCCTGACCCAGGACCCCCGCACCAGCGGCGGCACTATCTTCTATGCTAACTTGAGATACCACAAAGTGCTGGATCTGGACTACTTCACCCGGTTAGCGCAACAGGATATGGCAATTTGGGGAGGCTCTGCTACCGAGGGCCATATGAAGATAGCCAGAGGTGAGTTTCCAATGTTATTATCTGGCACAACCGATATAGCAGCGCCCATAATAGCTGAAGGCGCCCCAATAAAGGTATTAACCCCCGACGAGGGGAATTCCGCTGGGTTAGGAGCAGTTGTGGCCATGAAAGGCTCTCCTCATCCCAACGCAGCCAGGGTTTTTGTGAACTGGCTGCTCAGCCAGGAAGGGCAGCGCTCATATGCCGAGGCGGCTTCAGTGACCTCCATCAGAAAAGATGTCCCTGATTTTACTAATCCGGTTGCGCGGGTGACTCCCAAGAAGATATGGGCCCGTAACTGGGAGATGGAAGAGTGGGCCAGGAAAGACCTGGCAGCCAAGACAATGGAGAAGATATTCGGCAGTAAATAAATTCAACAAAGCGAGTTGGAGGAAAAAATGGCGGACCCGGCAATAATAAGTAAGCAACAAACCGCAATAGCCACTCCTTACGAGCTATGGCAGAAATCCGAAGCCATACCCGTAATTACGGGGTATTATATTGAAGACCTTAAAACCGTTCACCTTGAACCCTGGCCGGGCAAAGGCGGCTTGGGCGCTTTTGTTAACCTGACGGGAACCGGGGACGCCGATGATGCCTATGTTTGTGAGATTCCCCCCGGTGAAAGTTTAAAACCTCAAAAGTGTATGTTCGAGGAAGTTGTTTTTGTGCTCACCGGGCGGGGGGCAACCAATATTTGGACTGACGGTGGAAACAAACAGACTTTCGAGTGGCAGGAGGGGAGTATTTTTTCACCGCCGCTTAACACCTGGCGGCAGCATTTCAACGGCCAGGGGAACAAGCCGGTAAGGTTTCTGGTTGTAACGACTGCGCCATTGATATTAAATCTATTCAGAAGCGTTGATTTTGCCTTTAATAATAATTATGTATTCAAAGACAGGTACGATGCCCGTCGGGACTATTTTAGTTCCGAGGGTAAAACCCTCGATATGGGTATGGGAAAGATATGGGAAAGCAATTTCATTCCTGACGCTTATAGCTTCAACCTGCCTGACAGGCCTGAAAGAGGCCTCGGGGCCAAGATTATCAAATTTGCAATGGCGAGCAATACATTAGGGATTCATATCTCTGAATTCCCTATAGGAATGTATAAAAAGGCCCACCGCCACGGCCCGGGCGCCCATGTCGTCATCCTTAGCGGCGAAGGCTATTCCCTTTTGTGGCCGGAAGGCAAACCAAAACAAAAGGTAGATTGGCATGAAGGCAGTATGCTTGTCCCCCCGGACTTCTGGTTCCACCAGCATTTCAATACCGGCAACAAACCCGCTAAATATATGGCAAAGCGCGAAGTCAGGTGGAAACCAAATTGAGTATGAGGACGAGGAACGGGAGATAAGAGAGATTTTTGAGAGCGAATTAAAGAGGAAGGGTTTAGAGTCGAAGATGCCCCGGGTGAAGCATTGAAGGTTGGCCTCCCGATGAATTATCCCGATTCCACCCTGTCTCCTTACCGGGTACTTGACCTGACTGATGAAAAAGGCCACTTCTGCGGCAAGATGCTGGGTGATTTAGGGGCGGATGTCATCAAGATAGAACCTCCCGCGGGAGACCCCAGTCGAAGCACTGGCCCCTTTTACCACGACATCCCCGATAAGGAGAAGAGCCTTTCCTGGTTTGCTTTCAACACGAGCAAACGGAGCATTGTCCTGGATTTGGGAACCAAGGAAGGAAAGGCGGTCTTCAAGCGCTTAGTAGCCACATCGGATTTTATCATCGAGTCATTTTCTCCCGGCCACATGGATAAATTGGGATTGAGCTATGAAACCCTAAACGGGATTAATCCGGGGATTATCGTAATCTCCATCACACCCTTCGGGCAGACAGGCCCTTACCGCGACTTCAAGGCCCCGGACATTATACTCATGGCTATGGGCGGCCAGATGCATGGAGCGGGGGAACCTGACCGGCCTCCCGTCCGTGTCAGCCTCCCTCAAGCACTCCTTTTCGGGAGCGTACACGCTGCTCTGGGAGGAATGATTGCTCTGCAATACCGGCAGCGCACCGGGTTGGGACAGCATGTGGATGTCTCTATACGGGAAGGGGTGCTCCGTACCCTTGGAACCGTGATCTCTTTCTGGGAGTTCGGCCGTGAACTGTGCCCGCGTATGGGGCCTTTTCGAGCCAGAGGGAAGCTCATGCAGCGGGAGGTCTGGCCGTGTAAGGACGGAGACGTGATTCTCAGCGTGATGGGAAGCGCTCATCGCAGCGGAATGGAACCCCTGGCACAGTGGATGAAGGAGGAAGGGTGGACAGGAAAGTTCTCCAGTGTGGACTGGGAGTCCTCTAACATCCCGGAAGCGTTCGATGAAGAGGTGGCAACCTGGCAGGATGAGATTGCCCGTTTCTTTCTAACCCATACTAAAGCCGAGCTTAATGAGAGAGCTTTGAAAAGCCGCATCCCTCTATCAGCCTGCCACACGCCAGGCGATATCTTAGAAGATAAACAACTTACTTCAAGAGACTTCTGGGTAAATGTGGCGCATCCAGAGTTAGGTACCGCTATTACCTATCCCGGCGCTCCCTGCAAGCTATCCCTGACGCCGTGGCGCGTAAGCCGCCGTCCGCCTCTTATCGGTGAGCATACCAAGGAAATTCTCCGGGAAATAGCTTCGCTACCCATTAAAAAGACTGTGGCTCAAAACGGCGCTCAAACTCCAGTTGCATCGAGGAAAGCCCTGGAAGGGATAAAGGTAGCCGATTTTAGCTGGATTCTGGCCGGCCCTCTTGTCACCAAATCCCTGGCCGATTTTGGCGCCACTGTGGTCCGCATAGAGTCTCGAAAACGGGTTGACCCCAGCAGGGCGGGCGCCCCCTTCAAAGACGGGATCCCGGGGGTTAACCGCGGTGGTACGTTCCGTTTTCAAAATAGCAGCAAATACAGCATGGGACTTGATTTAAGCCAGCCAAAAGGGTTAGAAGTGGCCAAGAAACTGGTGGCCTGGGCTGATGTAGTGGTGGAAAATTTCGGACCCGGCACTATGGAGAGAATGGGCCTCAGCTACCGGCATTTAAAGGAAATAAAGCCCGACATCGTTATGTTAAGCAGCAGTAACCAGGGGCAGACCGGCCCCCACCGGGAGCAGCGAGGCTTTGGCTGGAATTTGGGTGGACTGGCTGGTTTCAATCACTTCACTGGCTGGCCGGACAGGGTGGGTGTGGCGCCTAATCCGGCCTGGACCGATTTCTATGCGCCGTGGTTTGGCGCAGTGGCCCTCCTGGGAGCAATGGGGTATCGCGGCCGCACCGGAAAAGGGCAATACATTGACCTTTCCCAATATGAAGCCGGGTTGAATTTTCTGGCTGTAGCTTTGCTGGACTATACGGCTAATGGCCGGGAGCAAATACGACAGGGGAACCGGTCTCCCCATGCAGCCCCTCACGGCGCCTACCCCTGCCGGGGCGAGGACCGGTGGTGTGTTATAGCCGTCCAAACACAGGAAGAATGGCTCGCCTTTGCACGGACTATAGGTAATCCTGACTGGGTTAAAGACTCCAAATTTGCCACCCTGGAGACTCGCAAGAAACATGAGGACGAGTTGGAAACACTGGTAGCAGCATGGTCTATCAACTTTAGTCCGGATGAGATTATGGTTAAATTGCAGGGAGCCGGGGTTCCAGCCGGGGTTGTAGAGGATACCAGTGACCTGCTGGAAAATGACCCGCAGGTGAAGCATAGGGGTTATTTTAAATACCTGAATCATCCCGAAATGGGCATGGCACTTCACCTTGATTGGCCGGCCCATTTATCTTTGACGCCGGCGCAGCTAAGAAGCGCTCCTCTTCTGGGTGAGCATACCGAAATGGTATGTAAAGAAATCCTCGGTATGTCGGAGGGTGAATACGGGGAATTGCAGGCAACAGGCATTTTACAATAATGCAGTCCCACCGGTGGGACAGGCCTCCGTGCCTGTCACCAACCGGGTAAGGCAGTGTCACCTTTGACCAGGTTCAATAGGTGGCATATTTTGTATTTGCTTGACAAGGCCAAAGCGCTGGGCTATGCTTGCCTGCAACGATGATTTTGACGCATAGACATATGCTTCAAAAGATTCGTGGGGATATTTGTAAGCGCTGTGATAAATACAATTTGAGGAGGAAACACGTGAGGATAATAAGGGCATGGTTAATATTAGTTATTTTTCTGGGCCTGCTTGCAGCCTGTACCCCCCAGGCGGGCCAACAACAGTCGCCTCCTGCCAGCGTCACTGCTGCGCCAATATCTCCGGGTACCACCGCAGGCACTCCCACCTCCAACCTCTCACCTCTTACTTCTCAGGACGCCGCCTGGGCCAAAATAGTTGAGGCGGCAAAGAAGGAAGGCAAAGTTAATGCCTATTCCTTTACCTGGGTAGGCGATATCGGCCTGGCGGTAGCCAAAGCTTTCAAGGAGAAATACGGAATCACCTTAGGAATTATGACGGGCCGGGGGGCCGAATTTGCCGAAAGAATAAAGACCGAGAGGCGTTTGGGCCAGCAGGTGGCAGATATGACAGAGGGTAGCGTCGGGCTTATAGACAATATGAGATTAGATAAGGTTCTGACATCTGTATATGATGATTTGCCTTCGCTTAGGGAAAAAGGCGTTTGGTTGGTAGAGCCTACGGTCGTGGACCCGCAGGATAAAGCTAATCTGACATGGCGGGTCCTGGCCTATACACCTTATATAAACCCCAAGTTAGTCAAGCCTTCCGAAACGCCCCAATACTGGAAAGACCTGTTAACTCCCGCATGGAAGGGTAAGATGGGCATGAACGACCCCCGGCTGACTACTTCCTCATATCAAATGATAGTTGTCTTGATGGACAGCAAGGTCTGGGATGAAGATTACATTCGGGCATTGTACCGGCAGAATCCACGCTTCTATGTGACCGGAGCGGAAGCTTTTCCAGCGCTGGCCCGTGGAGAAATCAACCTGGTAGTGGACGGTGCAGATGCCAATGCCGGCCGGTTTGCGCTGGAGGGCGCCCCTATCCAGGCCATTGATATAAAGGATGGGACACTGCTTACTACAGCCTCGATCGCCGCTATTACCGGTGGACCCAATCCCAATGCAACACGGGTTCTCCTTAACTGGCTTTTTAGCCCGGAAGGACAAAGCATAGCCGGTAAAGCCCAGGGGAACAAGATGGTACGCAAGGATATCCCCGATTTCCGTCCCGAAGCCCTTCAAGCGCAAATCACCAAACCTCTGGTAATAACTGTAAAGCAACTCGATAAATCTACCGAGATGTTCCGTGAAAAATGGTTTGATAAGCTGGTGGGAAGATAGATGCTACCATTTTTACAGGTATGAATTGTCATTAATTATGGTCATTGACTAAATAGATGTACATCACACATTGTCATTGCTCCGAAAATAGACAAATTCCCAATTGTCGTAGGGTCAGGTTTTTAACCTGACCGCTTGGGCGGGCGGGTTCGAAACCCACCCCTACATTAAAAATATATCTATTTTCATCTTTCATGGTGCCTCGTACAACTGGGCATGGGGGATTACTGTGAAAATAGCTCAAACACGTCATTGCGAGGAGTCAACCGAAGGCGGACGACGAAGCAATCTCTACTTCTGAAAAAACGGTATCAACTAAAAGTCATGAGATTGCTTCGCTTCGCTCGCAATGACGTAATGTACTCATTTTCATCCTTAGTGGTGTCTTTTACAATAGGCATGGCAGATTCTGAAGGAGCGTAGCGACTGAATCCCGATAAATCGGGATCACCACAGTGACAACCCCGTATCAGCGAGAAATTAGAGATTCTTCACTACGTTCAGAATGACAGTCAGTGTAAACTTATTCTGTTAATGACCATAATTAATGGCCGTAACGGGCAAGGAGGATAAGCGATGTCTGAATATTGTGAAAAGATTTTAGCCGGGTCCAGGTCATGGATAGGCAGGGAGACGAACCTTATATGGGGACGGTATCCGGTGGAGCGGGAGCCTATAAGAAGGTGGTGTCACATGGTAAGGTGCGAGAACCCGCTCTATCTGGATGAAGAATACGCTAAAAAAACTATCTGGGGGGGCATAATATGTCCGCCATTGATGATCCCTATATTTGGACTCCGGCGCTACGGGCCGAGCTCCAGCGGGCCTGAGATTGATTGGCCTCCGCTAAAAGAGGGGGAAGAAGACGACTCAGCCATGCTGGTGCCGCCGACGGCTGGCAAAAGCGTGGTCAATTTAGGCGGCCCGATAGAGTTTGTAAAAGTTGTCCGGCTGGGGGACAGGATTGGCAAAAAGGAAAAGGTCGTAGACATTTATTTAAAACAAATCCGCTTTGATCCCGAAGCCTTCTGGATTGTTAGCGAGACAACCTATCTTAACCAGTATCTCGATCCTGTCGCAATCCTGCACAACACACTGGTGAAACACCGAAGCCCCGAAGAGATAAAGGCCACTACACCTGAGCAATTAACTCAGATACAGTCTTAACTGGAACGTAAACTGTAGGGGGGAGTGAACATGAGACAGCAGGTCTATTTTGAGGACGTGAAAGAGGGAGAGGATTTACCAACAGGCTATTCCTTACACCTCGATCCGCTGCGCTGGCATTTACAGACCAGCGGGACTCAGGACTATCACCGGCAACACCACGACTTAGAGTTTGCCCGCAAGCAGGGGCAACCCAATGTGTTTTTAAATACCGGTTTCTACCATGCTGCCTTAAGCCGTGTTGTCACCGACTGGATGGGTGACGGAGGCTGGCTACAGAAATTCAACATGCAGATGAGAAAAATGAACTTCCCCGGAGATACCTTGACGGTTAAAGGGAAAGTAATAAAGAAATATGTTAAGGATGGGAAAGGACATGTGGATTGCGAAATCTGGGCGGAAAATCAGCGTGAAGGGATGACCACCCCTGGCTCGGCTACGGTAGTTCTCCCAATGCGGGCGCCATAGCTTTATAGAAATCGTTGTATTTCACGTTTCCGCGAATGTTATTGACAACAGTAAAAAAAACCTATAGGCTTACATCATTCTTTTTAACAGGGCAGTAGCAGTTCGTTTGATCCCCTCCGCTACAAGGAACGCCAGAAAGATTATATCCCGTCGGAAAAGCTCATCACATTAACGGTCCCGGGGGTCCTCTTTTTAGACTTCATGATAGAGGTAAAAAGAATATGTTTTCGATAGACAAACTAAGAGAAATAGAAAAGAAAAAGAAAGAGTGGCAGGAAGGAACTCTTAAAGAATCTCTGAAGAGGTTCAAAGCCACGGAAAGCCCCAACAGGTTCTATACCCCTCTGGATATTCCCGATTTTGATTTTCTGGAAAAGGTCGGTTTCCCCGGCGAGTACCCTTATACAGCCAGCACCTATCCCAGCATGGTCCCGGGCACCGGCCCCGTGAAAGGTGGAGGTCCGTTTGCTGTGGCAGGCCTGGCCAGGGCAGGTCGTTACTCCGGCTATGCCACTGCCGAAGATACCAGGGATTATTATAAAGATATGATTGCCCGGGGCTGGCGGGTGGGGGCTAATCTGGCTTTTGACCTGCCTACCCAATGTGGTTATGACTCCGATCATCCCATGGCCGAGGGAGAGGTCGGGAAAACCGGCGTAGCCATAAATACCCTCCAGGATATGGAAACAATCTTTGAACCTTTCATCGGGGACCTGGGGTTGGACAGGGTTGCCACAAATATGAACATCAATGCTCCTGCAATTATCATGCTCTCGATGTTTATCACAGTAGCGGAGAAAAAAGGCGTTCCTCTGAATAAACTCCGGGGCACCCCCCAGAACGATATCCTTAAAGAATACACAGGACGCGGTACCTACATATTTCCACCCGGACCCGCTTTACGCCTGAGCCGAGATAGCTTTGTTTACCTCAGGAAAAATGTGCCATCCCTGAATATTATCAGCATTTCCGCCCATTTCCGGGACGGCGGCGCCGATAGCGTAAAGTCATTTGGCTATCAATTCTCAAACGCCATCGCCTATGCTCAGGTTGCTCAGGAAGGCGGCCTGGACGTGGACGACTTTCTACCTTACTTCACCCTGGGGACAGGCGGATGTCATACCATGGAAATCCTCCATGCTATCGCGCAAATCCGCGCCTCCCGGAGGGTCTGGGCTAAGCTGACCAGGGAACGCCTCAAGGCTAAAGACCCGAAGAGCTGGATTGTACGTACCATACCTGGGCGGCTCCTGGCTAATCTCACCACCAGGCAACGGCCCTTGAATAACTTCACGCGGACAGTGCTGGGGGGAGTGGCCATTGCCCTCAGCGGCGACGTTCCTGCCGTTGGACCCGGCTATGACGAGCCATTGGGTCTGGGCACCAGCCTGGAGGCGCAGCAGCTCTCCGAGGATGCAGCCCGGATTCTCTTCCATGAGGCCAGGCTTTGTGATGTCATAGACCCGTTTGCCGGCTCGTATTATATGGAGGCGTTGACCAACCAGGTGGAAGAGGAAATCTGGAAAACAATTGGAAGGATAGATGCTGTAGGAGGGGCAGTAGCCGCCATTGAAACCGGGTTCTTGCAGCGCGAGATTGCCCAGAACGCCTATAAAATCCAGAAGGAGATTGAAACCGGAGAAAGGGTGATAGTGGGCGTAAATAACAGCAGGAGCCCCATCCCTATGACCCCAAAAGGCGGCAGCAGGCTGAAGAAAAACAGATAGCCAAGCTGCATAAGGTGAAACGGGGACGGGACAACAGGTCTGTATCCGCCTCGCTGAAGCGGCTAAAGGATGCAGCCGCCGATGAAAAGGTAAATCTTTTCCCTCCGGTAATAGAAGCGGTGAAACTGTATGCCACGGTAGGCGAGATCTGCGATAGTTTGCGAGAGGTTTTTGGAGAGTACCACGAATATGGAGTGATATAGTAATGGATTCAGTATCTAAAGATGAGCTACTGGTAGAAATAAAGGCCTTTATCTGTACAATTACCATCAACCGCCCGCACAGAAGAAACGCTTTGAATGCCGATGTGCTTACTAAACTCGGTGATACGTTGAACTCCTTCAAGGCAACAGGAGATGTCAGGGCTGTTATCCTGAGGGGTGAAGGCGAGGAGGCTTTCTCCTCGGGGATGGATTTGCTCAGCAGCAGGGAAGGTGGGGAGGGAGAAAGACGTAAGTCGGCTCTTCCCTATGCCAGGGAGAGTATTATTAATTGTCCCTGTCCGGTTATCGCCATGATTTTTGGCTATGTTGCCGGGGCAGGCTGCGACCTGGCGGTCACCTGTGATTTCAGAATTGCAGCCGATAATGCTCAGTTTGCTATGCCCCCGGTAAAACTGGGACTGGTCTATGATTATAAGGCAATCCAGCGTTTCATTAACTTAATAGGACTGGGGAATGCCAAAGAGCTTTTTCTAACAGCCAAATTTGTAGAT
>JACVQG010000057.1 GCA_015661045.1 Dehalococcoidia bacterium
AACGTGGTTCCGGTGTATTGCAACTTCCAGATTCTGGCCGAGGTAGGGAAGAGTACCGCCATCCTTGATCTGTCTCTCGCGTGAAACTCCTGGTGATTGTCTGTATTTAGCCAGCCTGTTTAATATCCATCGCCTCTTGGTGTTTAACAAGGCGGGGATGTGCTCAATTTTATAGGTTTTTGGAATCACTACCGTAAGCCCTGAATCCAGTTTTATTTCAAGCCGGACATACCTGGCAACAGAGCTGCGTTTAACCGTGTAGGGAACAGTAAGTCCATCAAAGTTTGTTTGATATATTCCGGCTACTATCAACGGGCTGCGCTTTTTTCGAGACATCTTAATAAGTTTAAACCCTAGGATAGTCCCACGTCCAGAAAAAAGCGTCTAATTTTGTAATTCAAACGGTTTAACAAATTCCGGCCAATAAAAACCTATAAACTATTGTTGCTGCCAGTGTGGTATAATTGCCCTGAATTTTGTTTAAAAAAATTAAAAAGCTCTAAGAAAGGAACTGCAAAATGGCATATAAAACGATAATCTACAAAGTCGAGGAGGGGATAGCCACAATCACCTTTAACCGGCCGCAACGGTTAAATGCCGTTAATCCTGTTATGATGGTGGAGATATTCAATGTTCTCCAGGAGGTGGGTAAAGACGCCAGCTTAAGAGTGCTGGTACTTACCGGCGCCGGACGGGCCTTCTGCTCAGGAGGAGATTTCAAGGGCGATGCCGATAGTCTTGTTTCCCGCGAGAAGGCCAGCCAGCCACGAAACGCCGCCATTTGGGGCCGAGAGGTTCAACATTATATTCGCCCTATTACCCTGGCTCTCAAGGACCTGGAGATACCCACTATCGCCATGGTTAATGGGGTTGCAGTCGGACAGGGTTTTTCCATGCTCCAGGCCTGCGATATACGGATAGGCTCGGAGAATGCTAAGTTTATGGTGGGCTGGACCAACCGGGGAATCGCCCCGGCCTTTGGAGACACATGGCTGCTGCCTAAAATCATAGGACTGGGGCGGGCCCTCGACCTTATCTATACCGCACGGATGCTGGAGGCTGACGAAGCTTTCAGGATTGGCCTTCTCAACAGGTTGGTGCCAGCTAAAGATTTAGAGTCGGAGACTATGGAATATGCCCGGCGTCTGACTAAAGGTCCCCCGCTGGCGTTACGAGCTGATAAACAGCTTACTTATGATGGTCTCAATATGGACCTTTCGGCGGCCTTGAATGCCATTGCCAATGTCCAGGGTTCGTTGATAGCGTCCGACGACTGGGGGGAGTCTTCCATAGCCTTCCAGGAGAAAAGGCAACCTATTTTCAAAGGACAATAGAATGGTGTAATTCAAATCCCGATGTACTAAGATTGATGAGGTTAACAATTCTGATTAGTCGAGGGAGGAAATCCCCCTGAGTCCCCCTTAATAAGGGGGATATAGGGGGATCAGGAGGTAACCCATGACCAGCAAAACCAGCGTTCAAGATAAAGTGGTGATGACCACCTGTAACAGCCACTGCGGAGGCACATGCATCCTGAAAATCCATGTCAGGGATGGTAAAGTTACCCGGCTGGAGACGGATGGCGGCTCTGACCCTCAGTACCGGGCCTGTCTAAAGGGTAGAGCATACCGCCAGAGGGTTTACGCTCCCGATAGGCTGCAATACCCTCTGAAAAGGGTGGGAGAGCGGGGAAAGGGGCAGTTTAAAAGGGTTTCCTGGGACGAAGCCCTGGAAACCGTGGCTAGCGAACTGAACAGGGTCAGGGATACCTATGGCCCGGCATCTATACTCTTCTTACAATCCGGGGGGGATGTCAACTGGCTACACAATTACAAGGTTATGGACCGGGTCCTGTGCATGAATGGGGGTTGCACCCGGACATGGGGGCTGGTCTCTTACGAAGGCGCCCTTTTTTCTTCGATAGCTACCTACGGCGTAGCGGCGGCCTGCCATACACGGGATGACCTGCTCAACTCCCGCTTCATTCTTCTATGGGGCTGCGACCCGGCGAACAGCGCTTCCACAACCAACCACATGTGGTATCTGTCACAGGCTAAAGAGAAGGGCATCAAGGTTGTAGCCGTTGACCCCAGATACACCGATTCGGCGGTTGCCGCGGGAGCCCGGTGGGTCCCCATAAGACCGGGGACCGATACCGCTATGCTCCTGGCGATGGCCTATGTCATTATTACCCGGAACCTTCATGATAAACGTTTTATAGACACCTATACTCTAGGTTTCGACCAGTTCTCACATCACGTTCTGGGCAAGGAAGATGGAATTGCCAAGACTCCGGCCTGGGCCGCAAAAATTACCGGTGTAAACGCAACTACCATTGAAAGCCTGGCGATAGAGTATGCCACAAACAAACCATCGGCGCTGGTCGGGGGCATCGGCCCCGGAAGGACAGCTTTCGGCGAACAGTATCACAGGGCCGCCGTGGCATTATCGGTAATAACTGGAAATATAGGTATCCATGGAGGCGATACAGCGGCCCGTTCCTGGGACTCTATCTATGGAGGCTATCCCTACCAACTGGGGAGGGGGATAAGCAGCGGAGGAAATCCCGTAGAGGATGGAGCGCCCCCGCGTCCCTATGCCCTGACCGGTGGTGGCGCTCGTATGGGCACCTCCGGCGCCCGTGTCCATATTACTATGGTGCCGGATGCTATCCTTAAAGGCAAAGCGGGAGGTTATCCTGCCGATTACAGGCTCGCCTATCTCGTAAATATCAACTATCTAAATCAGACTGCAAATCTCAATAAAACAATCGAGGCTTTCAAGAAGCTGGAGTTTATAGCAGTTCAGGAACAGTTTATGACCGCGACTGCCAAATTCGCCGATATTATTCTGCCCACCAACACCTATTTCGAGAGAAACGACATCACCGCAGGCGGAGCGCCTCCATTCTACGGCGCCATGAACAAAGCTATTGAATCGCTTTATGAGAGCAAGAGCCATCTGGAAATCGGCGTGGCCCTGGCCGGGAAACTGGGGATAAAGAATTTCAATGAAAAATCGGAAGGTGAATGGTTGAGGAGCATTCTCAAAGACAGCCCCATTCAAGACCCGGAAACCTTCAAGAAATCTGGCAGCTTCAAGGTCAGACTCACCGAACCTTATGTCCTGTTCAAAGACCAGATTGAAGAGCCGGAGAAACACCCCTTCCCCACTCCTTCGGGTAAAATTGAGCTATTCTCCCAGAGAATAGCAGACATGAATCACCCTTTAATCCCGCCCGTTCCAAAATATATAGAGACCTGGGAAAGCCCGAATGACCCCCTGGCCCGGAAGTACCCGCTGCAGTTGATAACTACCCACACCAAGACCCGGGCTCATACGCAGTTCGATAATATACCCTGGCTCAAGGAGGTACTTACTCAAAAAGTAAGTATCAATAGTCTGGATGCAAAAAGTAGAAAAATAAAAGATGGGGACCACGTTCGGATTTTTAACGACCGGGGCCAAATGGTATTACCTGCCAGAGTCTGTGAGAGAATAATGCCCGGGGTAGTAGAGATTCCCCAGGGTGCATGGTACGAACCGGATGACAAAGGCGTTGACAGGGGTGGGTGCGCTAATGTTCTCACTAATGACGAGATCTCTCCTGGAGGGGCCTTTGCCAGTAACACGGCGTTGGTTCAAATAGAAAAGGTTATCAACTAGCAATACAACTCTGAGAGGATGAATCGGTGATAGCATGAGCCGGTGGGGCAAAGTAAAACTGTTCCTGGTTGGTGCGTTAATGCCAGTGCTAATGTTCAGTGTACTGGGGTTACTAATGCCCTTGGAGATGGGTAACGCTCTGGACTGGTTAATAAATCCTGACAGTACAACCAGAGTAAAAAATACCCAGTCCGATTACGAAATAGACCGGGATAAGTTTATCGAAATGACTCTGGAAAAGGTGGTCATAGGCACGGCAGAGACAGGACCTGTTGTACTTCTCAGGGAAAAAAACGGGAAACGTTATATCCCTGTCTCAGTGGGAATGTCCGAGGCCAGAGCCATTGCCACAGCCCTCCAGGGGACCAAACCTGCCAGACCTTTAACACACGATTTGTTACGCGGTGTAATCGCCGCTCTTGGGGCCAGAGTCCAGTTCATAATTATCGAGGACTTGAGAGACGGTATCTATTACGCTAAGGTAATTTTAAGCGATAACGGTAAGACTATATCCCTGGACTCCCGCCCCAGCGACGCCATGGCTCTGGCATTAAGAAGCGGAGCGCCTGTTTATGCCAGTGAGAAATTGCTGGAAAATACCCCCTCACCGGGTGAAATTAAAACCAGAGCTGATATGTAAAAACAGCCACAAAATAGTGATTGTAAAGATTTTCCCTATACCGCTTGTTTAAGTTGGTCTAACAGTTTCCCCACTCAACCTTAGCCGCAAGTCGATGGATGGCAACACGCTTGACCCCTCCTGTCTAAACATTTACATTTATTTTCAAACGCGCTTTCGCCATGTTAAAGGAATGATTTCTACCCATCATCCGTGGATTATGGGGCAAAAACTTGCATTGACTTTCCACTTGCGAACCTGCTACACTGAGGCTGAAAATCGCCTGTAGACAGAAGGGGCATTTAACCGTTCTGCGGCGCTGTCCGGCAGTACTGGTCGTGGACTATCTAACTCTCCTTAATCCTGATAAGGAGGCACATGATTAAAGCACAGGGTCTGGATCATATACATCTCGCAGTTCAAAACCTTAAGCAGTCAGCCGACTTCTTCAGCCAGTTTCTGGGCGCCAAAGCCAGTAAAATCTATGAATCTGCCGAGGCGGGTTTTCGTTTCCAATTTGTCAAAGCGGGTCCTGTGGTAATACAGCTAATAGAGCCGACAACACCCGATAGCGCTATCGCCCATTTTATCGAGCACTGGGGTGAGGGTATCCATGCCTTGTCATTCAAGGTGGCTAATTTGGAAATCGCTATTGAACAGTTGGAATCTCAGGGACTGAAACTCTTAGGCAAATCCGATAGCGGATACATCAAACAAGCTCACTTCAACCCCAAGGGCACTTTTAGCCTGATGATAGAAATATGTGAATACCCGGGTAAACCTGGCTCTATTATGGCGCTATTTAAGAAGAACGCCTAGTGTACTAACAAAGCATCAAGCGATAATAATATCCATATTTGTGGCTTCCCACCAGGGAGTGGATAAGCAAAACCGAAAGCTTCCTTTTATTCGGGCCTTTGCCAGAGGTCGAAAACCCCCGTCCACCGCAGGCGGACTGCCCCCTTTACGTAAAGGGGGTTAGGGGGTTTCCGTCATAGCACGTCGCCGCAAGCGAGTAGACCATGGGTGAAGTTGTTAGCCTATACCACCCGATATATCGAGAAGCGTATGAGAAAGCCGCCTCTTTTACCTGATTTATGATTTAGGAGGTGCCTTTTTATGGAGACCCATACTTTCCAGGAAAGCATCGATGGCATCCATCGTCTTCACCCTGTCGAACTCCCGAGGGTCTGCCGAGCTAGCTTCATAGACCATAGCCGGGATGCCTGCGTTCTGTAATGCCCGCCGTTGCTCCAGCATGACCGGAGTGTTGCCGTGGCAGGTGCGGTCTAAATTGAGAACGACCCCGTCTATATGCCATTGCTTTACGGTAGAAAGCTCGAAACCAACCCTCGGAGCCAACGACCAACATTGCATGTGGGGGCTGTAATCAGTATATAGCTCAGCTAGCTGACGTAAGGCTTCATCACGGCTGCGCAGGGTTATCCCCCGTTCCTCCAGGGTTTGCGGCGCTTCCCACGAACCGTCTTCGTGGACTTTCCAGGCCCCCTGCAAACCGAACTGGATACGGGAGCCAACAAATATAGCCCCATAGTCCACTACGGACCGGGCTAACCCTCCCTGGGGCCATCCCTTGTAAACATATTGTTGAAACAGGCCCTCGTGGAAAAGCCGGGCATTCTCCACCCCCAGAGCGGAGATGCCTTCCCTTACCCGCTCCTTCGTCTCCTCATATAGCTCTTTCAACAGGGCTGCCACCTCCGGATAGCACATCTTTCGCACCTGGAGGAGGATGTTGAAAGAAGCCAGCATACGCTGGTCCAGGGGGGCGGGGACAGCCTGCATTAGCTCGCAGGTCCGGGCATAGTAAACCCTGGTGCGCCATTCATTATAAACCCCGTCAATAAGCTGTTCATCATCATAAGTTTTGCCGGTAACCTTGCTCATCCATTCGATACTATTCTGTAACTGCTCCACCAGGTAATCTTTGGCGCGGGGGAATGGGGGTATCTCGATGGCAAAGAAAGGAATTCCATACCACTCACTTATCTCCCGCGCAATCTTACTCTGGGCGTCGCACTGGTGCATCTCCAGACAAAAATCCGGGATCACAATTGAGCCATCTCGAGCCTTGTTGTGGAAACCTAAAAATATAGAGCCAAGCTGGATACGGAGCGTAGCACAGGTATCGGGACCAAAACCGCGGGACTCAGTAGCCTCGGCGCATTGCGTAGCCAGCTCGGTGTTGTCCATAATCTTGCCGAAGTAAGGCCCAAAAGTAAAAGTGGAAATCGGACCCAGCCCTCTGAGTATGGAGTTACACTGGTCAACCAACCCCAAAACCAGGATTCTACCCTCTTTTTTGGCATTCCATAGCTGTTTTACCTGGTCTCGCCGCAATTCCTTCATCTTAGCCCAGCATTCCAGCGGTTTCACCTTGTATTGACGGTTTTTCTCCACAAAGGAACCGGTCGCCAGAGCCTGCATATCAAAGGTGGTTGTCATTTTATTCTCCTTGTTACCGGCCTATTTCAGACTGTTTCCAGTTGAAGCACTTCCAGGAAAGCTTCAATCCGGGTGCGGAATTGACCTTCGGGAATCGTGATGTCGCACTCTAAGACCAGAAGAGGGATACCCATTTCATCCAGCATTTTTTTTATGGACGGGATATCGTACTCGTGAGGGTCGCAGAATTTCATTTTGGCATAGACAGCGGCGTTTATTTTGTAGTCTTGAACGAGCTTTTTAACATGGGGCAACCTGTTCCGTTCCACCATATCTTTGACAGGGCACGGCGGTTTGTCCACATAGCGGTTGGCTATGGCAGCCACTACCTCGGTGTTGGATTTCAGGTCAACCTCCTGCATAAAATAGCGCGTGCCGATGCAGTTGTCATCGGTAACTACCTCTGCACCAAGAGTCTCAATGAGCCTTATCAGATTTACTGCGTCGCTTTCGCTGCTTAAATACATAACCCTTAGTTGACCATGCTTCGTCCGATCTCTTAGCGGGAGAACTGCCAGTAGTTGCCTGAGCAGCCGGTTGTGCTCTGCTTTGTCCATGCAAAGGCTGGCCATTACCATATACATAGCTTCTTCGCCCGATATGGGAGGGTTATCCTGCTTGCGTAGCTCGTATATCTGA
>JACVQG010000058.1 GCA_015661045.1 Dehalococcoidia bacterium
TGCAGGAGGTTCCGCAGCAGCTCACAGCAACGGGGCATTCAACCTTAAAGCAGTATTCCTCCTTAATTATCTGGTGGGAAACATCGGGAAACCCGGGGGATTACAGCTTAACCCAACCCCACCGGCCATAAGTTTAGCCACAAAAGTTCCAGCCACACCATTCCAGGATTGGCAGCGTTTAGCCGGCAGATTGGCTACCGGCCAGCCCAGGCCCGTAAATGTTGCACTTATTCATGGAGCGAACCCTGTCTACGGTCTCCCCGGAGCAGTAGGCTTCACCGGGGCTTTACAGAAAGTGCCCTTTATTGTTGCCTTCAGCAGTTTTATGGATGAAACATCCGCTCAGGCAGATATTGTTCTGCCTGTTAATGTGCCCCTGGAGCAATGGGGCGCCGACATCCCCGAACCCGGCCCGGGTTTCCAGGTGGTCAGCTACCAGCAGCCTGTGGTAAACCAAGCTGGCGACAGCCGGAGCTTTTCCGATTTGCTTTTGACGATTGGCAAGGCCATAAGCCCCGATATGGCGACGGCTTTGCCTTGGGCTTCCCATCTGGAATGGCTTCAGAAGGACAGCCAGGAGCTTCAGAAACTCAACCGCGGCTCGGTTAAAGATGCAGATTTCCCAACCTTCTGGAACAAGCTACTTCAGAAGGGGGGCTGGTGGGATGAATCATTCTCGGCATTTAGTAAAGCTCCTTCGGTGCCTGTACCCCCTTTCCCCGAAGCTACAAACGCCGCCTTTTCCGGGGCTGAAAAGGAGTACAATTTTCATCTTATTCCCTTCCCATCTCATTCCATTACCGACGGGGCAGGCGCTCACCTCCCGTGGCTACAGGCTACCCCTGACCCGGTCACCACTTCCGTATGGGAGACCTGGATAGAGATAGGCCCGGAAACAGCCCGGAATTTATCCCTCGCCGAGGGGGATTTTGCTCAGATTATGTCAAGTCCTGATTCCATCCTGGAAGCCCCGGTGTATATCAATCCGTTGATGCCTGCCGGAATAGTCGCCGTGCCACTTGGCCAGGGCCACAATTTTTACACCCGGTATGCACGGGATAGAGGGATAAACGTGGCTTCACTGCTGGCTCCCATATCCGACAAGGAAACCGGGGCCTTAGCGTGGGCGGCTACCAGAGTAAAATTGATAAAAACAACCAAACACAGGTCATTGTCTAAATTCGAGGGGGTTGTGCCGGCTTTTCAACTCCCTGACTCAGAGATAATTCAGGTAACCCCAACATCAGACCCAACGGCGGCCGCACTGGTTACACCAGATAAGGTTGATGTGACTGGCCGTTATAAATGGGGTATGGCAGTTGACCTGGACCGCTGCACCGGCTGTCAGGCTTGCGTGGTCGCCTGCCAGGCGGAGAATAACATCCCAATCAACACTGAGGAATGGTTCCGGGAACGCCGGGCTTTCGAATGGATACGGATAGAGCGATACTGGGGAAAAGGAAAGGCTCATTTCATCCCCATTTTATGTCAACAATGTGAAAATGCCCCCTGCGAGCCGGTCTGTCCGGTTTATGCTACTTCTCACAACGACCAGGGGCTTAACGTGCAGGTATATCCCCGTTGTATCGGCACCCGGTTCTGTGCTAACAACTGTCCATACCAGGTGCGCTTTTTCAACTTCTGGCCTGCCGTCTGGCCGCAGAGTTTACGGAACCAGCTTAACCCCGATGTTACTGTAAGACCCCGGGGTATTATGGAGAAATGTACCTTTTGCATACAACGTATCAATCGTGGGGTGAGGTTGGCGAAACAGCAAAACCGGGCAGTCCAGGAGGGTGAAATCGCTCCGGCCTGCGTCCAGACGTGCCCGTCAAACGCCCTCGTATTCGGTAACCTCCTGGATAACCAGAGCCGTGTATCCCAACTGAAACATAACCCTCGCGCTTACCGGATAATGGAGAAGTTAGGCACAGAACCCTCTGTAACCTATTTGAAGAAAGTGGTACCCGATGCCTGATGACACAACACCAACTAAAACTGAATACAGTAGTGCATTAGCGCCGACCCATATCCAGCCGATGAATAAGGCAGGAAAGTGGTTCTGGTTAGCCATTGTGCTGTTGGCTATAGTTTTCTCAATGGGCGTTGGTGGTTTTATCTGGCGCTGGCAATCAGGTTGGGACGACCGGCCTGCGTGGGGCTACTATGCGGCCACGTTCTCCTTCCTGCTCAGCACTGCCCAGACAGCGCCTCTTATCTCGGCAGGGTTACGTTTGGTTGCCGGTCCGTGGCGTCGTCCCCTGGCAAGGCCGGCTGAACTGTTCGCCTTCGTGGGAATTCTTAATATGCTCTGGTTCATCCCTTTGCTTAAAGTGGTTCCTGACACACAACACAGGCGAAGCATCTGGTTTGATTCCCCTATATCTTTTCAAATATGGGAAACCATAGCTCTGGCCATTCTCATCTCCTGCGGATTGTGTCTTCTTTACCTGGCTTCCATGCCCGATATAGCTGCTAAGGTAAGTAAAGCTCCCGGAAAACAGGGATTTCCAGTACCACTGGGCCTCTCCTGGAGAGGGAACCCACATCAGTGGCGCATACTTAAATTGGGGTTGGTTGTCCTAGGCGCCGGCTATATAATATTTCTTACCTTTCAGCAGACCATCTTCGCCTCCGATTTTGGATTGAGCCTGGTGCCGGGTTGGAAAGACGCTCTCTTCCCCGCTTATCATATTGTCAGTAGTTTACAAGCCGGTACCGCCCTGCTGACAGTTAGTCTATTTCTGTTACGCCAGTGGGGAGGTTTGAAAGATTACATCGGGCTGGACACCTTCAAGGGTTTGGGCAGGTTGCTTCTGGTACTAACCCTATTGTGGTTCTATTTTTGGTGGTCGAGCTTTATTGTTTTCTGGTACGGTCGCCGTCCTGAAGAGCAACTCCTGCTTCAATTGTTTGTAAGCGGCCCCATCCGGCCTCTATTTACTCTGGTTCTTATCCTGAACTTTGTACTTCCATTCTTATTATTGTTGTGGAGCCCTATCCGGAAAAGCATCGCGGGGCCGGTGATAGTATCGGTATTCATACTTTCAGGGACCCTTCTTGATAGAATAAGGCTATTCACAACAGCCTTTTCGGTAACGGAATCGGGAGAAGTTATAAAAAACCTTCCGCCAACCAGGTTGCCGGATACAGCCGACATTTTTATCCTTATGGGAGGTCTAGCCGGCATGGCTTTAACATACCTGGTAGCCACCCGTTTGCTGCCGGTGCTTTCATACTGGGAGATCACCCAGGGTAAAATATTAGAGTCAGAAAAACAATTTGGACTCCGGAAAGTTAGAATGGTAGCTAAACCGGATTAGCGTTGATGGTAGAAATCCGAATGCGTATATAAAAGATGGAAACAGAAAAAAACATAACCGAAAAGCAACTTCATAAAGACCTCTTGGCTCCAGTATTTGGCTTCTCACGCCGCTTCTGGATTGCCGCGGGAGTGTTATCCTTTGTTTTATTGGCAGCAGGACTTGGCTTTACCTGGATGCTGATAAAGGGGCTGGGAGTCACCGGTTTAAACCGTCCGGTGATGTGGGGCTTTATGATTACTAATTTCGTTTTCTGGGTCGGGATTAGCCATGCCGGCGTTATGATTTCATCCATCCTCAGGCTTTCGCGGGCCGAATGGCGTCTCCCCCTGACCCGTGCTGCAGAGGTCCTGACTTTAATGGCGTTGTTTACGGCTGCTTTACACCCTATCATCCATTCCGGACGCCCCTGGAGAACGATGTACTGGGCATTTCCCTATGACTTTTCGCGAGAGATATGGCCCAATATCCGCTCGCCCCTTATCTGGGATGTATCTGCCATTTTCACGTATCTTATCAGCTCAACTCTATTTGTATACATAGCCCTTATTCCTGACCTGGCAATAGTAAGGGACCGGGCATCGGGGATATTCCGCTCTATATATGGGGCATTAGCATTGGGTTGGAGGGGCACCAACCGACAATGGCAACTCCACGGGATTGTTAGCGTCCTTCTGGCAGCTCTCATTCTGCCGGTGTTTGTTTCCGTACATAGCATAGTCTCCTGGGACTTTGCCGCAGTTACCTCTGTAGAAGGGTGGCACTCTACAATTTTTGCCCCTTACTTTGTGGCCGGGGCCATTCATTCAGGCGTCTCAGCAGTTGTGGTGGTGATGGCATTGATGCGCTGGTTCTACGGTTGGGGAAAATACCTTCGCCCCGAGCATTTCGATGCCATTGGTAAGCTACTAATCGCTATCGCTTTAGGCTGGTTCTACTTCTTTTCCATGGAGTTTATATTCGGTCTGTATAGCCTGGAGGGACCGGAGATCGCTTTGCGTAACATGCAAATATTCCAGCCGCCGTGGAGCATTTTTTCCATTGTATTTTTATTAACTGCATTTTTTATCCCCGTGTCATTGCTCTTGTTCCGAAAGGTGCGGCGCAACATTTTAGCTATGTTTTTCCTGGGTATAACTGTTAATATCGGTATGTGGTTCGAGCGTTTCTTGATAATCGTCCCCGGGCTGGCCCGTAAAACTCCTTTTACCTTTGACTGGGGTACATACCGGCCCAGTATTGCGGAAATCGGGATAGTGGCAGGTTCCTTTGGTCTGGTCTTTCTCGGCCTTCTCATCTTCGCCAAAATCTTCCCTCTCGTACCCATATCCGACCAAAAGGAAGGCCAGGCTTTCAAAGGGGAAATCCAGATAGGTCGTGTAAAAATCAAAACTACCCTCCAGGATTGAAGAGAGGTTACTATGACTGATAAACAGGTCCTTGGTTTGTGCCGCGACGCTGATACTACAGCCCGGGCAGTGGAAGCGCTGGAGAAAAAAGGATTTTCAGGCAATGAATATGAAATCCTGACCGCTATACCATATCCCGAAGGCACTTTTGGGGAGAAACCGGGTAAGCATCGGCTGTATATTTTCCCTTTCATAGGGGCGCTCTGCGGGTTTTCAGCAGCTTTACTTTTAACTATAGGCACGCAGCTCTTTCCACCCCTGGTTACCGGAGGCAAGCCCATCCTGTCCATCCCGCCCATGATACTTATCATGTTTGAGGGCACCATGTTGGGGGCTATTTTGTTTACGGTAATTGGTGTCATTTTTGAATCCAGGCTGTTTGGCCCTAAACTGGGTCTGTACGATAGGCGCATTACCGAGGGTTTTATCGGCCTTCTGATAACCGCCTCCCCGGAGCGCATAACCGAGGCTGAACAGATAATGGCTGGAGCCGGTATTGCGGATTTTAAGCATTCGCTAACTGGTGGAAATAATAAATGAACGGAATCTGGAGAATCATTCATGCCTGGTTGCGAAGGGACGAGGAACTCCCCTGTCACCTTTACAAACCTAACCCCCAACCCCTTCCCGAATCGGGAAGGGGACTGCCCCCTCTCCGTGTCGGAGAGGGGGATAGGGGGAGAGGTTATTTTCAAGGGAATCCCTCATCCCGACAAGTCGGGACCATGAAGGATGAAAATGGCTTTCTCTGTCATGCTGGAGCGAAGCGAAGGATCTCAGGGTGGGGCAAGTCAACCCTGAAAAAACTCCCTGCCACCCTGAGATCCTTCGTCGTCCCGATAACTCGCGACTCCTCCAGGATGACAAAATGCGTCTATTTTCGGGGGAATGGCAAATTGGCTTGGCAAAATAATTCCTTCCTCTCCAGGTTACCTCAAAGCATAAGAGTATTCCTGTTCCTGAGTATAATTCTCACCGTCTCTATGTTTGTCCTCTCCGGGTGCTCCACAGGGGCCTATCCACTGGACGTGTTTCCGGAAGGGCATTACCAGCAGTCCTTCCGTTCCCAGGAGCCTCCCCGTCTTCAACCTCCGACAGATTCGGTTCCAATTACCGGGAAAGAAGTTACCTATAATTTTTCAGAGGCTGGTAATCTAGTAAACCCGGTATCGGCTTCAAACGAGACTATGGTCAAAGCCAATCAACTATATCAATTGAATTGCGCCGTATGCCATGGAGCCAGCGGACGGGGAGACGGCCCCATGACCACGTACTTCCAACAGGCTGGCGCCCCTCCGCCGATAGATTACGTAAGCCCGCGAGTCAAATCCCGAAAAGAGGGTGAATTATTCTGGATTATAACCAACGGTCTGGGCACTATGCCCCGGTTCGGCCCTTTGCTCACCGCAGAAGAAAGATGGGCGCTGGTGCACTTTATACGCTCGGTATCGGGATCGGGTCAATGAAACTAACCCCTTTTATTAAACCTGCAAAGGAGTTTTAAGTTCAGTGCGAATCATAATCCTGGGCGCCGGATTCGGCGGCCTGACAGCCCTTGAGGAACTACTTGACCGTTTAAAACCCGAGTGGAACGTAGAGGTTGTTTTAGTTGATCGGCACCCTTATCACCTGTTTACCCCACTCCTTTTCCAGGTGGTTACCGGAGGGGTTGACCCGGGACATATTGCACACCCCATTCGATGGCTATTGCGTAGTGGTAAATTCCAGTTTTACGAAACTGAGGCCAAGTCCATTGACCTGGCTAATAAAAAAGTCTATCTCAGCAACGTTGAATTAAGCTACGATTTCCTGGTAATAGGGATGGGCAGCGCCACTAATTTCTTTGGAGTACCCGGCGCCGAGAAATGCGCCTTTCCGGTGAAAACTATAAGGGAAGCCGTAGCTATCAAAAACCGTATCATCGATGCCTACCGCCAGGCAGAGATGGAGACGGATGAAGCGATGCGCCGTTGCATTCTCAGCTTCGCTGTGGTAGGTGGCGGCGCTACCGGCGTGGAACTGGCGGCTTCCTTGCATGACCTGGTGCACATGGTACTGGACCGGGACTATCCACGGGTAAAAGAAGGAGAAACCCAGGTCTATCTCATCGAAGCTACAAACGCTCTCCTTGGCGGATTAAACCCCAAGCTGGGAGAAATAGCCTTAAACAGCCTGAAAGATAGAGGTGTAAATGTCCAGCTTGGGTGCCGCATTGTGGGTATTAACGAGGATGGATTACAAACCGCAGATGGACGTCACATCCAGATACGCACCGTAATCTGGGCCAGCGGTATAAAGCCCAGTCCGCTTATTGAACCCCTGCAATTAGAAAAAACAAAGGATGGCAAAATCATCGTTGGACCTTATCTGGATGTGACTAAATGTCCGGGGGTCTATGCTGTTGGCGACTTGGCCGCCTTTTTTGAACCAGGCGCTGCCCGCCCCCTACCTGCTACAGCGGCTGTAGCTGTGCAAGAGGGAAGGTCTGTCGGCCGGAATATAGCTCACGTATTACATGATGAAGACCAGTCCCCTTTCCGTTACGTTTTCGAGGGCGACCTGATCGCCCTGGGGAGGGATGCCGCTGTGGCTAACATATCCGGGAAGGTTTTCAATAACTTCCCGGCATGGG
>JACVQG010000347.1 GCA_015661045.1 Dehalococcoidia bacterium
GAGATTGCCCAACAATTGAATCTTGCCATGCCTACCATCAAGGCTCACCTGGTGAATATTTTTAACAAAATGGGAGTCGCCTCCCGGACGGAAGCCGTGCTACTCGCTTTAAAGAAAGGTTGGGTACGGCTGTAGTCTAACGCTCTGGGAAATTTGCCTGTTCCGGAGCTACCCGTTGACAATTGAAGGAGTAACGGCGGATGCCACGCAACGTTAACGAGGTAATACAAACCCGCCAGGCGCTACTATCAAGGCTGATGCATTTCACCAACTCCAACAGCCCCCTACGCCTGGCGATGCAAAGCTATCAGTTTTGGCTCCTGGCAGGAATGCTGGCGTTCGCCGGAGTTCTTCATTGCCAGAACCTGTTCACCCAACCCATGGGACAACCTCCTTTTAACCTTACCGGACATTCCCTTGAGAGAATCCTTTTTCTATTACCTGTAATTTATGGGGGCTTTGTCTTCGGGGTCAGGGGTGGGGTGATCACTTTATCTATTGCTGCCCTGATTATGTTGATCCGGGCTATATACGCCTCCCCTAATCCCCCGGATGCTCTTATCGAGGTTACAGCCGTTACGCTTGTTGCCGGATCAGTGTTGGTATGGTTGGGGGGACTGGAACGTGAAAGATCCGAGCGTCAGGAAGGTTTGGTTAAGCTAGAAGCAGCCAGGCAGGAACTCGCTTCCCATGTAGACATCATTAAAAGAAACGAACGGATTCTAGCGACAATAAACGAGGTATGCGGAGTGGTTAACCAGTCGCTGGAGTTACCTGACATTGTCCACCAGATTCTTTCTAAAGTTAAGGAGGTAGCAGGCGCCGAGGCCAGTCTCTTGTTTCTTGTGGACGAAAAGACTCAGGAACTCGAACTTTCAGCCCAGATCGGGCTTCCTGATGAATCAGCTCATACAGGGATACGTTTCAGGATAGGCGAAGGTTGTGTAGGCGGGGTAGCCCGGTCGGGGGAGCCAGTACTTATTGATGACGTTAAAGAGGACGCTAAGTTGTTTGCGGTGTTCGCAGAATCAGAGATATCAAAGTTCATGCTCATTGTTCCTCTCAAGTCAAAAGGCTTTATCATTGGCTGCATATGTGTTGTCAGGAATACCGCCCCGCCTTTTTCACCCGAGGATGTCAGGCTGCTGACTGCTATATGCGAGCAGATAGGCATAGGCATTGAGAACGCTCATCTTTATCAGGAGGTGCGGACCTCAGGGCAGAAGTACCGCGACATATTTGAGAATGCTCTGGTGGCTATTTTTTTTCATGACCTGGAGGGAAATATTCTTGAAGCTAACAAGGCGTGCGCCAGGCTAACAGGTTATAAATATGAGGAACTTATCGGGATGAACATAGCCCGGTTGGAATCGAGCGTTACCGGGAAAATGGCGGCAGAGATGGAAGAGAGGCTGCTTCGTGGTGAGGTTGTAGCACAACCCTATGACATTCGCCTGGTCAGGAAAGATGGTACAGAGTGCATTATCTCCTTGACCACCCAACTGATAACCGAGAAAGGACAGGTCAAGGGCTTTCAGCATCTAGCCAGAGATGTGACGGAACGAAGGCGGTTACGGGAGAGCCTGGATTATTATCTGCGCCAGTTGCTTACGGTCCAGGAGGATGAACGCAAAAGAATCTCAAGGGAACTCCACGATGAGACCGGGCAATCCCTGCTCCTGCTCACTCAACAACTGGACCAGCTATCCTCGAATTACCGGATAGGGATATCTGAGACGGTCAGAGGGCGATTGAGGGAGCTGCGGGAATTGGTTATCCGCACCCTCGACGATTTAAAGCAGTTAACCCAGGACTTGAGGCCCCGGATCCTGGATGACCTGGGATTAGTCGCCGCATTGGAATGGTTGGGAGATAGCCTGAACAAACAGTACGGAATCCAGGCTCAGGTTCAGGAGAAAGGGTCTTCAAGACCCCTTTCATCAGAGAGCCAGTTACTTCTGTTTCGTATTGCCCAGGAGGCGTTGAGCAATGTGAGGAGGCACTCTTCCGCTTCAATGGTTGATGTCACTTTAGAGTTTAGCCGGGATAAGACCTGCATCATTATCCAGGATAATGGCAAAGGGTTCAAACTGCCTGAGAGACTTGGCGACCTGGCCAAGACGAACAAACTGGGACTTCTGGGGATGCAGGAGCGCGCCCGTCTGCTGGGTGGTTCCGTTACAATCTGGTCGGCGCCTGACAAAGGGACAAAAGTAACCGCCGAGCTTCCAGTCTAAATCCACTCCTCATGGATTTTGTACTAACAAGAGAGTTACTAATGGTCTTAAAATAAAATGGACTCCTAAAACATTACCCAAGGCTGTCCGAAATTGTCATTCTGGAGCGAAGCGAAGAATCTCAGGGCTGGGGGCGTTTTCGGGCAGCTTTTATAGACTATTATGAGACCATTAGTACCAAGACTTTTTATACCCCAGGTTTACACCTGGGGCACATTGAAACAGCATACTCCGGCTCCGTAACCGTGACGGGGGAATTATCAAGTAGGAATATTATATAGCTCCAACAAGTGGGGAAGAAGCCTCCATATTTATCAAATATTTCTTCAAAGGTACTCCACCGCGGTAACCTGTCAAGTAACCATCTTGCCCTACTACCCGGTGGCATGGAATTACCAATGGAACAGGGTTTGAAGCCAGGGCCTGTCCGACAGCACGGGAGTGATGAGGCCGGCCTATTTGCTGTGCAAGCCAGCCATAACTCCTGGTCTCACCCCATGGAATCGAGCAGGTGGCATCCCAGACCTGAAGTTGAAACGGGCTGGCTTTATGGAAGTCTATTTTATCCTCAAATCGGACCCTATCCCCATTGATGTACTTTTTCAGGCGGAGGCAGAGTTCCGTGAAATAGGCTGTTCCTTCCTGGAGGTTACGATCCTCTTGCCTCATTAACCGGTGCACGGTTTCAGGAGATTTCTGTGGAAGGATAATTTTCTTCACACCATTTTCGGATCCCACCACTCCCATCCACCCCCAGCTAGTCGGGAAAAGACTGTATGCAAGCATTCCAGACATTTCCTCCTTGAACTCTATTGCTAGCAAAGTTAACATTATTTCACGGTTCTGTCAAATGAAACCTGGGGTAAAGTTGACAATTATCTCAATGCAGACCTATAATAAGCCCATCTTTTTATAAGGCTTGATTACCTACTGCTCCATGAATACAGAAGGAGATGCAATGTCAGTTGCTATAGCACCGAAAGTTAGCGCCCTGGATAAGTTTAAAGAAATAGTAAATAACCGCCATGATTATGCCAGGCAGTGGAAACAGAGGACGGGCAGCAAAGTCCTCGGCTACCTGTGCACATACACCGCTGAGGAATTGGTGTATGCCGCCGGTATATTACCTGTCCGTATCATGGGCAACCGGGAGCCGCAGGATGTTACTGAACCCTACATATACGGCATGTATTGTCCGTATTGCCGGGATTGCCTGGCTCAAGGGCTTTTAGGCCGTTATGATTACCTGGGTGGTATTACCGATACCCATACTTGCTCTCATATACGCCAGACCTACGATTCCTGGCAAAAGTTCGTTCCTGTCGAGTTTAACCACTATGTTTATATGCCCTCCGAGGTAAAAAGTCCTAAAGCCAGGGACATGTTTTTTGTGGAAATGCAGCAATTTAAAAAGGCTCTGGAGGACTGGACGAGCAAACCCATTTCTAATGCTAAACTGGACAGGGCTATAAAGGTTTATAATACCAATCGCAAGTTGCTACACCAGATTTATGAACTACGCAAGCAAAATCCGGCGCCTGTATCGGGTGAGGAGATTGTATATATGGTACTGGCCAGCTTCTTTATGGATAAAGCAGAGCATAATAAACTCCTCAGGCAGGCCTTAACAGAAATCAAACAAAGGCCGGTTAGCAAAAAAGGTAAAATCAGATTGATAACAATAGGCAGTGAAAACGATGACCCGGCGCTTATCGAGTTGATAGAGTCCTACAATGCCCAGGTGGTCATAGATGAGCAGTGCACGGGAACCCGCTACTTCTGGAACGAGGTTATCCCACAGGAAAACAGGGTGATGGCTATTGTGCAACGGTATTTGGACCGCCCCCCTTGCCCTATGAAAGACCTTCAGGAGGTAAGGGTCCGGCCTAAATTTATTATGGATCTGGCCAGGGAATATAATGTCCAGGGCGCCGTTTTGATCCGTCTTAAGTTCTGCGACCCCCATGAATATGACCTGCCGATTATTCGGCGCAATCTGGAGGAGGCCGGCATTCCCACACTAACTCTGGAGAGGGATATTATCACCCCTGTGGGCCAGTTCAAAACAAGGATAGGGGCTTTCATGGAAATGCTGGAGATGGAA
>JACVQG010000348.1 GCA_015661045.1 Dehalococcoidia bacterium
CATGCCCAGGGCTTCTCCGAATCCCGACTGGTCGGGATCCGAGAGTCTCGCAAAGCGGACAGCCCTGGTTACAATTATCATATTAAGAACGGTTGTAATTTTCCAAAGGGAGGTAACGAATGTTCAACCTGTTAAACCTGCTCAGAAAAAATGAGTGGGGTATTGGTTTCCTTTTTGTAATCGTATTATTAGTGGTAACCGTTGTAGCCTGCGGTCCTACCGGCCTTGCCGGTCCTACTGGACCCGCTGGATCTGCCGGTCCCGCTGGACCTGCCGGTAAAGCTGGCCCTGATGGAGTTGCCGGCCGTTCCGCCGGTGAGGGAGGCCCATCCTTATCTGCTACTGTAGCCGGCGGCAAACTCATCATCGCCGGCTCTGGCTTCCCCCAGGGTAAAGGTATATGGCTCAACATCCCTGGCGCCGCCGCTGAAGGCCGAGACGTTTTCCTGACCACCGACCTGGCTATTGTTAACGCCTCTGGCTCCTTCGCGGTTACACTGGATATGTCCAAGCCGCCTATCGGCGGTAAGGGTGGGCTAACGCCCGGTGTATATAGCATCAAGTCGGTCGGCGGCGATGTGGTAGCCACGGCTCCTTTGATAATCCCGGCGCCTCCAGCCACTCCGGCTCCAGCCAAGGCAGCTACACCTGCAGCTACACCTGCTGCAACCCCGGCACCTACAGCGGCTCCAACTAAGGCAGCTACACCCGCAGCTACTCCGGCTGCAGCAGTAGCCAAGGCCCTTCCCGCCAACCATGCGGGCAGGACAACGTGCACGGATGAAGCGGGTATAGCTGGCGCTCCTAAACTACCAGCCACTCACGCAGGCCGCACCGACGCCACCTGCACCGCTTGTCATAAGTAGTTAGACCTCACCCCCCTGCCCCCCTCTCCGTAAACGGAGAGGGGGAGACGACCTAACCCTCAATCCCTTCCCGAAACAGGAAGGGGCGAGAGTTGGTGTTTTTAAAAATGTCTCCCTATGTATTGGGGGACATTTTGTCATTCCCTAGATTTCCTCTCCCGCGTTGGGGAGAGGAAATACCGGTGGTATTTTTATCCTTTGTGGTGTCTCCTTTAATCGGGACATTGGGATTCCTCAGGTATGAGGTAATTTATCACAAAACTTTGATACAGCGTTATATGCGGAAATGGCATAAAGAATAGGAGTAATTACCTTTGGCACGACCTTCCCGTCATTCTGAAGAACTGATAAAAGAGTATCGTAGCTATTGGGGCAATACTACCTATGCCGACATCTGGGACCGCAACGCCCGCCAGTACCCCGATAAAGAAGCTATCGTGGATAACAAGACCCGCCTCACCTGGTCTCAGGCCAACCGGTGGATCAACCGCCTTGCACTTGGACTCGTAGATTTGGGCATTCCCAGGGATAGCGTCATTGTCCTGCAATTACCCAACTGGGTAGAGCTACCCCTGCTACGCGTGGCCTGCGAAAAAGCGGGCATCCTCACCGTTCCTGCATTGCGTAATTTTCGTAATACCGAGATGGAATACGTTCTTAAAAAGACCGGGGCTGTTGGCGTTGTTATCCCGGACCGCCTGGATAACCGGGACTATTACCAGATGATTCAAGCTTTAAGGCCCGGGCTACCCGATTTAAAACATGTCTTTGTCGTCGGGGACAAAGCGCCGGAAGGCTGCATCTCCATTAAAGAGATGGCAGAGAGACCTGTTGAACAAAAAATCTCCATCGAGACTTTACAGCAGCGAAAGCACCGCGCCGATGAGACACAGCTCTACCTGACCAGTGGCTCTACAGGCTTCCCCAAATTCGGGGAGATGGTCATCGGCGGACGCCTTAATAATATGGAAGGTCTGGCTCAAAAATGGGGCCTGACGCCACAAGATGTAATGGTGAGCCTGTCGCCCGTCGGTGGCGGACCGAACGCCTTACCGTTTCTTTGCGGGGTGCTGAGAGCGGCAAAGATAGTAATGCTGGAGACATTTAACGCCCAGGAGGCCCTTAAGCTATTAGAAAGGGAAAAGATAACCGTACTCACCAGTGTCCCGGCTATACTCATAATGCTGGCTAATCACCCTGATTTCGCTAAATACAACCTGAGTTCAATACGCCTGGTAGTTTCCGCAGGCGCTCCCTTAAGCTATCCCACAGGATTGGAGCTAGAGAAGAAATTTAACTGCCCTGCTATGAATGCATACGGGGCAATTGATATAGGCATAACTGTAAGCCCACTGCCATCCGATAGCCCTGAAAGGCGGTTACTGGCAACAGGTAAACCTTCGGGTGGCCGTATTAAATTGGTAGACGAAAAGGGCAAGGAGGTCCCTAAAGGTGAGATCGGCGAGGTAACCATTACCGGACCGGGGAGCGCTTCCGGCTATTTCAAGGACCCTGAAGCCACCCGGCAAGCATGGAGTTCAGACGGCTGGATAAAAACAGGAGATATGGGGAAACTGGATGAGGACGATAACCTGATTATTGTTGGCCGGATTAAAGATTTGATAATCAGGGGCGGTCAGAATGTATATCCGATTGAAATAGAAAATATTCTCCTGCCGCATCCCAAAATAGCCAACGTTGCTATCGTAGCCATGCCCGACCCGGTGATGGGGGAAAAGGCCTGCGCTTACGTTGCTCCCAAACCAGGCCAAACTTTTACCTTTGACGATATGACATCCTACTTGAGACAGAAAAACATCGCCTCATTCAAAATACCGGAAAGGCTGGAAATTTTAGAACGCTTGCCCATGCTTCCCGATGTGGAAAAGGTAGATAAAAAAGTGCTGAGGCAGGATATAGCTAATAAACTTAAGGCAGAAGGAAAATTGTAAGGGCACGGAGCACCGTGCACCAACTAAATTCCAAATCTCAATTTCCAAATTCCAAAAGGGAAAATCCCCCTACACCCCCTTTTGCGAAAGGGGTAGGGCTAAAACCTCTCCCTTTTGTAAAGGGAGACTGAGAGGGATTTTGCGCGGAATGTTAATTTACAACAACAATCTAAAAATATATAACCGGGAACTCAGAAACAATATGACCGATGCCGAGAGGCGTCTCTGGTCAACGATAAGGATGAAACAAATAAATAGCTGCCAGTTCTA
>JACVQG010000349.1 GCA_015661045.1 Dehalococcoidia bacterium
GACGACCACGCTGGAAGCACGGTCTTGATAAACCTAGAATGACTCGGTCTGTCTCATCCTTATAATAATTTAACATATACGCAAGATATAAGAATGACAACAAGGCCCACTCTTTTATAGTCACCATAAATACTTTATGACCATTATCGGGACGGAGAGGGGGTACATGTATTTGTCCACAAAACCTGGTGGGCCACTCCCTTTTTGGTTTTTAGTCTGATATAATAGGCGTTAGTAAATTGACCCCGCATCAGACAAGGAGGGGATAAATTGGTTACAATTTATGTTACATCCCTGAACGGGTCGGAGGGCAAGACGGCTCTGTGCCTCGGCCTGGGCAAGAAGTGGCAAAAGGCCGGGAAGAAGGTAGGCTACTTCAAGCCAGTATCGGTCAAATCTACTCAGCAACCTGCCTCAACCGATGCCCGATGCCGATACCGCTTTCGCCAGACAGGTACTCGGACTGGCTGAGCCAATCGAAAAACTCAGTCCTCTTTTGTTGACCGCCCAGGACATTGCCGGAATTTCCAAGAAAAGCGCCCCTGATCAGAAGCTAACCAAAGCCTGTTCCGATGTAGCCGCAGGAAAGGATATCCTGCTCCTGGAGGGTCTCAGCGGTTCCCCCGAAGCCTCGGCTAATATAGCGCGGTGTCTGGGGGCAAAGGTAGTTTTAGTAGCTCACCATAAGGCGGATTTGAGCACTGAACTACCCAAAGCCGCAAAAGCCTTCGGCCAGACGTTAGCCGGGGTAATAATAAATGCCGTCCCTCAAGGTAAGCTGGGACAGGTAACCTCCACACTGGCGCCTTTACTGGGGAAGGCAGGCGCTAAGGTACTGGGGGTGCTGCCTCAGGAACGCAGTCTGGTTGGCGTAACTGTGGAAGAGCTTTCAGTACCGTTACAGGCGAGCATTCTCAAGTCCCAGGATGGTATAGGTGAGGTAGTGGAAAACATCATGGGTGGCGCAATATTCCTCGACTCCGGCCCGCTATATTTTGAACGTAAGGCCAATAAAGCAGTCGTTATACGGATTGACCGCCCCGATGTACAACTGGGCGCTCTGGAGACATCTGTCCGGTGCCTGATTCTCACCAATGCGGAGGGTGAACCCAACCCTTACGTCTATTACAAAGCTATGGACAAGGGAGTGCCTATCCTGTTGACCAAAATGGATACGGCGGCAGCTCTGGCTGCTATAGAGACCACGTTGAATAGAGCTCGGTTCAGGCAGGAGAAAAAGTTGGAACCGCTGGCGGCCTTACTGGAGAAGAACCTGGACTTTGCAGTATTGAATAAAGCGTTGGGGATTTAGCAGACCAACCCCCCGTCCCCTTCCAGGGATACGAATAGATGATTCTATGTAGAGACACGGCATGCCGTGTCTCTATCACCCTTCCCTCGCAGGGAAGGGGTTTGTCCGATGATGTCCTGAACCATTGGTTCGGGACTCATCGAGACTCCGCAAAGGTGAAGCCCTCCAGGGGCGAAACACTTTCGGAGGGGTTAGGTCGGTTGCTTCACGTTGCCACCTGGCTGACAGCCATCGCCCTGTTTAACCCGGCTTTCTGATACTTTGGGTTAAGTTCCAGCGCCATGTTGTAACATATTATTGCATCGAGCCATTTCCTGGCATCAAACAAGATATTTCCCCGGCTGAGATATATATCTGCGATAAGCTCGTCATCACCCCATAACTCCCGCTCCGGATTATCCAGGTGCTCTGTTTGGTTGAAACCGTCGGCGGAAATATGCTCAATATCTACTTGCTTATCTCCGGTGAAGAGCGACGTGAACACGTGGGGGACCCCGTGGAAAGCCTTTTCCAGATGTATTGTTGCCACCTTTAACCCGAATTGCCGGGCCAGACTGTTATAAAGAATGGTAAGCCCCAGACAGTTGCCCACCGGACCGGGCACGGGACGGATCTGCGCCTCCAGGACCTTATTCAAGAGGAAATAACCGCCGGGTAAGTACCGTTGGGGTTTGACCTGCCACAGCCAGTTAAACAGGAATCGGGCACGGGATATTTCATCTGCTTTAGGCATCTGAGCGGTTATCTGGCTTACCAGCTTCCGAAACAAGTACAAATAATGCTCCCTTTCAAGCTGTGTTTTTACCCCGGAGGCTATTAACGCTGCTTCCTCCAGTGGGCGTTGCAGCTCGTAGTCAAAAGTCGCTGACGGTACTGATGTTTCTTCCATAGAATTATTCCTTAAGATAATTATAGCATTGAAGCAGAGGCTTGTGAAAAAATGCTATTTAGTTCAGAGCCCCCTCAGTCCCCCTTAATAAGGGGGATTCAATTTTCATGGCAATCGCTCATCCCAATTTGTCTGTACCTCAAGGATGAAAATAGTATGGATTATCTTTTTGCAGCCGGGGCAAAGCCCCCTTTTCCAAAGGGGGAGACTTAAAACCCCTCCCTTTCGTAAAGAGCCTGCCCTGAGCTTGTCGAAGGGGAGATTGAGAGGGATTTTAGGCATCCACTTCACAAACACATAATTCTATTTCCGTGACAACTAAAGCATAAACCCTGTAATAATCAGGTTTATAGAACCCTCCGGTGGTGTTATAATTCCAAAGAGATATGGAAACTTTAGCAGGGCTGAATCCAGCCCAAAAAGATGCCGTTGAAACCGTAGAGGGGCCGTTACTCGTCCTGGCCGGGCCGGGTAGCGGTAAGACCAGGGTAATCACGCACCGCATAGCCTATCTGGTCCAGAAATTGGGCATATCGCCACCAATAAAGCTGCCGGTGAAATGCGGAACCGCCTCCAGACTATGCTCGGCCAACGGGCTGAGGAGCTAACCCTGGGTACTTTCCACGCTATCTTCGCCCGTATTCTGAGGATAGAGGGGACGAACATCGGCCTGGACAGCCAGTTTGCTATCTATGACGACGACGACCAGATAAACCTGATAAAGCAGGCCATGCAACTGGAGAATGTGGACCCGAAAAAATTTGCTCCACGGGCTATCCAGTCGGCCATTAGCGCGGCTAAAAGCCAGCTTGTCCGCGTTCAGGACTATGCCCAGCGCCGTAACAGCTACGCCGATGAGATAATACACCGGGTCTATCAGCGTTACCAGGAGCAATTAAAACAGAACAAAGCCCTGGACTTCGATGACCTGCTCCTGCGCACCTATTACCTTTTCCAGGAACACCCGGATGTGCTGTCCAAATATCAAGGCCGTTATCTCTACCTGTTAATAGATGAGTTCCAGGATACCAACATAGTCCAGTACGGACTGGCCAGGCAGCTTGCTGGAAAATACCGCAATATCTGTGTCGTGGGTGACCCCGACCAGTCTATCTACTCGTGGCGTCATGCTGATATCCGTAATATACTCAGCTTCGAGAAGGATTATCCTGAAGCTAGAGTGGTCTTTCTGGAGGAGAACTACCGCTCCACCCAGACCATCCTGGAGGCTGCCTCGTATATCATCGCTCCCAATTTGCAACGCAAACCTCACAAGCTATGGACACAGAACGAAAAGGGCACGTCTATCACCGTCGCCGAAGCTTACAATGAACAAGAAGAGGCCCAGATGGTGGCCAAGGAGGTAGAACAGTTACTAAGCGGGGGGCAGGCAAAAGGCAGGGATATTGCAATAATGTACCGCACGAATGCCCAGTCCCGCGCCCTGGAAGAGACCTTCATCCGCTATGGAA
>JACVQG010000350.1 GCA_015661045.1 Dehalococcoidia bacterium
TGCCGTGGTCGTCCATAAATCGGATAATGCCGTCTATCCCCTTGTCTGCGCCCTTCTTTTGCTCACCCACCGGCTGGGCTTTGACCAGACTCAGCGCCCACCATTGGAACTGATAACGGTCCTGACGGGCTAGAGCCTTTGCGCCCTCCTCATCCTTTGGCTCGCCGATAACCTCATATTTGATTCCGGAGAAGCTATCCTCCATGCGCTTTTTCATAACGGCGATAGCAAGATGGGTTACATCTATACCAATCCATTTCCGGTTTAGCTTTTGGGCAGCGACTACTGCCGTACCGCAGCCGCAGAAGGGGTCTAAGACAACATCGCCCTCATTGGAACTAGCTTGAACAATGCGCTCCAGTAGAGCGAGAGGCTTCTGAGTTTCGTAGCCGAGATCTTCCTTATGCCATGACCGAATATTCAGCACATCTGCCCAAATAGACTGGGCCGTCATGCCTGACATATCCTTTAAGTACTGCTTCAAACGGGGGTAACCTTCTCTCGTGTAGAAAATGCGTTCCTCAGCTTCAAGCCGCTCCATATTCTCCTTTGTATATGCCCACATTCTACCCGAAGGTGGGAATTTCCCTCGCCACTCGAATTTACCGCTATTGGAACCGTGGCTAGGCGCCGTGAGATCGCGAGATAAGAACTTCTTCCCGCTGTCATCCGTATACCGATAATATGTGTCTACATACTTGTCGTCATATGGAACGATTACGTTGTTCCACAAAGGGCTATCAGACTTAGAGTAGAAAAGAATGATATCGTGAATGCGCCCAAACCGCTTCGGGTCGTTGTGCGCAGAAGTTCGCTTCCAGACAATCTCATTCCGAAAATTGGCCGGTTCAAATATTTGGTCCAATACTACTTTTATGTAATGACTCATAGTGGGGTCGCAATGAAGATACAAAGAGCCTGTGTCTTTAAGCACCCGGTGTAGTTCCACCAGCCGTATTGCCATCATCACCAGGTAGGCCATGACATCGTTTTCGCCGATAGTTTTATGTAAAGCATCTATCAACTGGGCCACTTTGATGGGGCTTTTCTGCACCAGCTCCAGGTAGGTCTTCTCCGTGGCCTCTGTCCAGTGCCAGGTGTCCTCAAAGGCTTTCACCTGGGCCTCAGACCAGTGATCGGACTCTTTATAAAGGATGTTATAGCTTCGCTGACTGTTGAAAGGGGGGTCAAGATAGACGAGGTCAATACAACTATCGGGGATATACTTGCGGAGTATCTCCAGGTTATCGCCATAATAGAGGGCATTCGTTACAGGGGCATCCCGATCAAATCGGTACGTGACCGTACTGTCTGGTTCCATGCCTCTACTCCTTATGCTGTACCGCTGCTGCCCCGTTTGGTCAATGGAATCCCTGCCCGGCACTGAGGACAGGTCTCCGGCCCGGGTTTATATGTGGGTACGATAGCCTTATGGCAACTGAATAGCGGAATACCGATATCAATCTTTTGTGTCGCGCGGTCCACAAGGATGCCGACCCCCACTGCGTTCCCACCCATCGCAATAACGGCATCCACCATTTGCTGCAATGAGCCGCCGGTGGTCAGGATATCGTCAACGATAAGCACCCGTTCGCCAGGAGAGATAGAAAATCCCCTGCGGAAAACTCTGGTCTCTCCCTCACGCTCAGCAAAAATAGCCCGGGTGCCCAACTGTTTAGCAACTTCGTAGGCCAGGATCACGCCGCCAATGGTAGGGCCGGCTACGACTTGGACCCCTTTATCTCTGAAGTGGTCAACGATAAAATGGCAAAGTAGCTCAGTATAGTTTGGATGCTGGAGAACCTGCGCCTTTTCCCAGTACGTAGGCGAATGAAGGCCGGAGGTTAGCAGGAAATGCCCATCCAGCACAGCCCCCACATGGCGAAAGATTTCCTCGGCGGTAAGTGTGCCTCCCACTTTCTATCTTTCCACCTGGGCAAAGGAATAGTTAGGCGCCCATCCCCATCGGTCGAGAGGCCAGAAAGACACCCAGGCTTTACCCACAAAATTTTTTAATGGGACGAAACCCCAGGAGTGAGAATCGCTGCTATTGTTGCGGTTATCACCCAGAACAAAATAGTATCCGGGTGGGACTACCTCAGGCCCATAATTATAGTTGGGAACGTCCGCAATATATGGTTCATTTAGAGGCTCGCCATCAGCGTAAACTTTGCCCCCCTTTATCTCGATCTTCTCACCAGGCAAGCCGATAATCCGTTTAATATAATCGCTGGCCGAAGGTAAAGGAGGTTCAAACACTATCACATCACCTCGCTGAGGAGGATGAAACAGGAAGGCGGCATTATTTTCCTTATGTAAAAACGGGATATATTTAGTCGCCTTCCCCCAGCTAAAATTGAAATATAGAATCTTATTTACAACAAGGCGCTGGCCAAGAACAGCCAGTATTAAAGTTTCCAGTAATTCACGTAAGAAGCGCATCTGTCTCCCCAATCAATTCCAAATAATTATAACGCTTATCTGATGGTAAGTCTATTTTCAAATCAGAGGACGATAATCGTTCATGCCCGGTTGCGCTGGGCACCGCGAAGAATGAAAATAAGGAAGTTTACTTTCGCCGGAAATCCCTCTCAATCTCCCTTTAAAAAAGGGAGAGGTTTTAGGTCTCCCCTTTGGAAAAGGGGCCGCCGTAGGCGGGGGATTCTATTTTCGGGGGAACGACACACATATCTTTAAGAAAAACTGTGGCAGAGACTGTGCACAAGTCTCGAAACAACGGTGTTTTGGGCTTGAGATTCAACTCACAAGATAGAGTGTCGGGAAAATGAATACCCAGGCTACATCAACAAAGTGCCAGTATTTGACCATGGCTTCCACACCCCAGTGGTTACCCGCTTGAAGGCGTTTCTGCTGCCCCGGTAACAAGACAATAACTAATGCAAGGATACCGGTAAGCACGTGGAAGGCG
>JACVQG010000059.1 GCA_015661045.1 Dehalococcoidia bacterium
TCCCTTGCATTGTTTCTTAATTTTACTAAAAAAGGTGGTAATTCCCTTCGTTTTTGCTATACTGGACACCTCTTGGGAAAAAGCAATTTCCTATCATCTACCGGCACGGCAACGGTGCGCGTCAGGCTCATGGGACGGACGGACGACGGAAGTGCCAATCCGAACCACCACACCATAATATATCTCAATAATAACAAGATAGATGATCGGCAATGGAATGGGCAGCATGTTTACGATCACGAGGCAAGTGTATCCCCTTCCTATCTTCTCGAAGGAACCAACACAGTTAAGGTGGAGTCCGTTGGAGACACGGGAGCAACAGTTGATCAAGTCTTTGTCAACTGGATAGAGGTTGATTATTCCCATACTTACATGGCCGAGAATGACGAATTACTCTTTACCGCATCGGAGTCCGGCGCCTTCCAATTTGAGATTAACGGCTTCAGTAATAGCGATGTCGAGGTATTCGACGTAACAGACCATGACAATGTCGTACGTATTATTAATACAACCGTTGTGGCAAATGGAAATACTTTTACGCTGAAGTTCGAGAGCACCACAGCGCCGGAGACGCGTTTTCTGGCCACGACTCCGTCAAGACACAAATCATCCTTTAGTATAGAAAAAAACAAGCCTTCGTCATGGAAATCCGCAAGTAACGGGGCGGATTACGTCATCATTACGTATGATGAGTTTTATGACAGTGTGTTGAAGCTGGCTGAACACAGGAGCAGTTCTGGTTTGAGAGTTGCCACCGTCAAGGTTGGGGATATTTACGATGAGTTTAATGAAGGAATATTTAACCCGCAGGCCATACGGGATTTTTTGTCGTATACGTACAACAACTGGGTAGCCCCTGCGCCTACGTATGTTTTGTTGGTTGGGGATGCATATCAGGATTACAAGGATAATCTTGAGACGGGGACGATAAACTATGTGCCAACACAGATTATCGAGACAGACATATTGGGTGAGACACCGTCCGACAACTGGTTTGTGCTGGTAAGCGGCGACGACATATTGCCGGATATGTATATTGGGAGATTGAGTGCGCAGAGCAAGCCGCAGGTGAAGGATATTGTTGACAAGATTATTTATTATGACGAACATCCGCCGGATGATTCGTGGAGCAAGAAGGTACTCTTGGTGGCGGACGACGATACGGTTTCATTTGAAGAATTATCGGACAATCTTGCCGGTCTTTTGCCAGAAGATTACACCGTAAATAAGGTTTATGCCGGTAGCTATACGTCAGGAGCTTCCCCAAAAAATGACATCTTAAAATATATTGATAACGGAAATATTCTTGTTAATTATACCGGTCATGGCGCCGTGGAAAGGTGGGGACTGTGGAATGGGGAAAACGACACGATATTTAGACGTTCTGATATTGATGCGTTGAACAACAACCGAAAATTGGTCGTGGTTACGGCGGCAAATTGCCTGAACGGATTCTTTTCAGGCCCCAAGACTCAAATATCCATTGCAGAAGAGTTCCAGCGGGTTCAAGACAGGGGAGCGGTGGCCGTGTGGGCCGCCACTGCCTTGAGTTATACCAGCGGCCATAGCATCCTGATGAAGGCATTTTACAAAGGTCTTTTTCAGGATGGCCAGTATGGACTCGGCGCCGTTACTACTGCGGCCAAGATTGACGCTTATGCGCAGGACAACTCCTGGGGGGAACTGGTCGAGACCTTTGTGCTCTTCGGTGATCCTGCCACACAATTGGGAGTTTCTTTAGGTTCGGATGTAACGTTATCGGTAACCTCTCCAAACGGAGGAGAGTCTGCCATTTCAGGGGCTACTTATACCATACAGTGGGAAGCCCCTGCAGACATGGTAAAGTTTGTGCTTAAATATTCCGTAAATAATGGGCGTACATGGAAAAGGATAGCAAAGAACGTTGAAGGGGCTAGTTATGATTTCAAATTGCCCGTTGTAAAAAAAAACCGGGTAAAGTGTCTCGTACAGGTGATAGGGTTTGATGAATCAGACAGAAGAATGGGCGACGACACATCGGATTCCACGTTTACTATAGCGACGTCAGAGTGATACGTGCCTTCCTGGCGAGGCTATTGCCGCGACCAAGTTCCCCTTGGGAAAGGGGGATAGGGCACTTCTTCTCATTCCCAAGCTCCGCAGACTGGAATTTTCCCGCTTTCGGAAAATTTTATCTGGCACAGTCTGTCAGGCTTGGGAACGAGGAGAATAAAATTATTTATTTTATTGTTTTGCGCGATTTTCATGTCAATATACAGGCCTCTTTACTCGTCTACTTACCCGAAGGGCAATTTTTTTGTCAGGAGAAGTGTCGTGAAGTTAAAAATTAAGCTTTTAGGATTAGCACTTTTAGGGCTAGTATTTTCTCAAGGCATTACTTTTAATACAGCAAAACTATCGGCAGATGATAATTGGAAAAACATTTACGGTATTAGTTGGACAGGCACAGCAGAAGAGGCTATCAAATACTCAAAGCAGATGGGTTATGATTATATTGCCTTGAAATCCGGCCAAATTAACAAAACAAAATATGCCAACAATACCGATAAAGCAGGCCTTAAGTTTTATATCATGAACCCGAAAGAGCTTCAGGATATGAATCCAGTTGTAGGCGCACAACTTATTGATATTGCCAATGCAGGAGCATATACAACAACGGTAAAAGACTACTATAATAAGTATTTTGCATGGAAAAGCATGGACGCATTTCCTTACAATCTTGCACCAAGTTGGTATCACAATAATGCGACACAATTTAGACCAGGCTGGGATATACAGCAACAAGTAGTTATTGACTATCTTGTTACACAAATTACAGCAATGATAAGAGGTTACGAAGATAAGACTGTCGGTTTCACGTTTGCGGGATGTATGTACGATATGCCAACCCTTAGTGGTTCGTTTGTTAAATGGAATGCAGATAGTTCTTCGAACAATTTTGTAAATTTGTCTTATTGGACAGGGAGCAACTCTAGTCTGGTACATGATTCTATCACTCACGAATATTCAACGTATACCGAAGCAAATGTTGCTTTTTACAAGCAGTTAAATACCACTTTAAAGAAAGAGTGGCCTGACGCCAAATGGGTAATAGAACCCTATTTTTTATATGCATCATACTGGGATGTGAACGATTGGGTATATCAAATCAAGAACCGGCCTGATAAGGATGCATTAACGCCAGATTTAATACTTCAGGAAGGGGCTGGAACTCAATTTGTTGACGATAGTAATATTTTTAATTCAGGGGTAAATATTACTCGAGGCATGGTTGGCATTAGCTCGACTATAAAAAGAGAAGAGTATCTGCATCGTCTCTATGCCGCTAAGGCAGGCATCAATGGCGCCTGGTATACTTGGTTTGGGTTATGGGGTTTTAAAGGGGCTACTCCTCACTTTCTTTCTATCACAGAAGTTTATCCACGAGTAAAACTTATAAGGTGTATTCCCAACTGGGACAATCTTAATGGGATCGCTACCGCTTCACGTTCATGGAACAATAGCACAACCGATCCAATCTACAATAGTTATGATAGCTATAACAATCAGCAAAGCTACATAGATGGAAATGTAATGTATTCACGCCACCCCAAAACGGAAAAGCTCTTCGCTGTGTTTTTAACAACAAATGGGATTATTAACCTCAAAACCAACGAGACGGTTGTCTCAATGCAACATGCCGACGGCTACTTCATTGAATCCGGAGACGCAAGCGCTGATTTCGATATTACCGGCACTAAAATAAGATTAAAGAGTAGCGTCAGTATTGCTGTAGACTCCACCAATGGCCAAGTCAAGGGTAACGGGTACATTCTTACATTATCATCTGGCGGATTTCCAAAGGTGACGACGGGGTCGGCAACAAACGTGACGTCAAATTCGGCGGCACTAGACGGCACCGTGAATGCCAGTGGATTATCAACAACATCATGGGCAGAATATGGTGTGTCCAGTGGGTCTTATACCAGCAAGTCAACAATACAGAGTGTCAGTGGGTCGAATGATACAGCGGTAAGTTTCAGTATCAGCGGATTGTCTGAAGCAAAAACTTATTATTATAGACTTGTGGCACAGAACAGTGTTGGAACCACCTACGGAAGTGAGATGTCATTTGACTCATTGGATGCCACAGTTCCAAACGGTTCTATTATCATTAATAAAGGAGCCACCTATACTAAATCACCCTATTCAACATTGACCCTTTCGGCTACTGATAATGTAGGGGTGATGGGGTATTACCTCTCTACGAATACCACAACGCCATCTGCTTCAGATGCGGGGTGGATGCCGGTTGCTTCTACGGCCAGTTACAGCGCTAATGTTAAATATACCTTAAGTAGCGGGGACGGCAGTAAGGCGGTATATGTCTGGTTTAAGGATGCCGCAGGGAATATATCAAATACAGCCAGTGATTCTATCACTCTGGACACAACTGCTCCTTCTAATAGCGCTGTTAGCATCAACAAGGGTGCCACCTATACCAACTCCACCTATGCGACATTGACCCTTTCAGCTTCGGATACTATAGGGGTATCGGGATATTATCTCTCTACCGAAACCACAATGCCATCTGTTCCAAGCACGGGTTGGACGCCGGTTACTTCTACGGCCAGCTATAGCGCTAATGCTAATTATACCTTAAGCAGCGGGGACGGCAGTAAAACGATATATGTCTGGTATAAGGATTCCGCAGGGAATGTGTCAAATATGGCCAGTGGTTCCATCACGCTGGACACGACGGCCCCAGTAATAACCATTACCAGCCCAACACCCAACTCCACCTATACTGCTACAGGCAGTACGATTAGCTTGGGAGGCAGCGCCTCAGATAATACCAGCGGTGTGCTGAGAGTAACATGGAGTAATAGTTTGGGTGGAAGCGGCATCGCCAGTGGAACCACCAGTTGGTCAATCTCCGGCATCAGCATATTCCTAGGGCAAATTAATGTAATCACGGTAACGGCACAAGATCGCGCCGGTAATAAAAGCACTGATACGATTACCGTCTCATGGTGAAATGGTTTGGAATTTACTCACATGAAGGTAGCTGATTGCTTTTACATAAATCAGGGACGTTGTAGGGGCATGAGTGAAATCTGCAAGCATGGGATGTTTTGCAATAAGAAGAGTGGATAATTCTAACCATCTTTTCCCCCGCATGACGGCATTTGCAGTTCCAATAACGGTAATTGATTCAATGTTCGTGTAGTCATTATTGGAAGACCGATTATCTATTAAGAGCGCCACATGTTTATTTGTTAAAATATTTCTGCACTTTTGAGCTGTCTTTTGAGAAGCAAAAACAATTCCCTTCAAATCAGGCGTGAGTGCGAATGCAATGAGCGAGATGTAGGGTTGATCATACTTTAGCAGAGATGGAAACACTAACGAAAGGCAAAGAATATGTGCCGCAGGCTGCAGGTTTGAAGCAAGGCTCTAAAGGGAACGATGTTGTTTGTTTGCAGCGTTATCTCAGCACTTTTGGCTATACCGAGTCAGCAATCCAAAGTGCATTCGGAGTAGCGGCTGGAAAGGCTGCAGTGCCGGCACCTAAGAGCGGCGTTTTCGATGACCATACCACACAGGCGTTGAAGCATTTTCAGGAATTCAATCACTTACCAGTTACCGGAGAGTTGGACGAGCCGACCCTTGCGCTGATGTCCAAACCACGCTGTGGCTTCCCCGATACCCGTCCTGATGCCGCTGATTTTGTATTGCAAGGCAACAAGTGGACAAAAAATGCACTAACCTACGGATTTCAGAACTTCTCTCCAGACCTGACCCAAGCGCAGATTCGCAGTGCAATCCAACAAGCGCTTGCCCAGTGGAGCTCTGTGACGCCGTTGACTTTTACCGAAGTGCCATTTGCCAGCACGCCAGATATGGTGATCCGCTTTGTTGCAGGAGACCACGGTGACGGCAGCCCATTTGATGGCCCGAGCGGTATTCTGGCGCATGGTTTCTACCCGCCCCCAAACGGTGGAGCCATTGCTGGTGACTTGCATTTCGACGAAGCCGAAACATGGACAGTGAATCTCCCGCCTTCGGGGTTCGACCTGGTGGCGGTTGCACTCCATGAATTTGGTCATACATTGGGTCTAGCGCATTCAACTGTAGCCGGTGCCGTGATGGCTCCCTACTATGCTGGGGCTCATCGAAATTTAGAAGCCGATGATATTGCTGGTATTCGGGCGCTGTATGGTTCCGGCACAAGGTGGTATGGGTGGGAGTCGCTTGGTGGCGTCCTGGCCTCGGGCCCCGGCGTTTCCTCGTGGGCCAATGGCCGTCTCGACGTTTTCGTCCGTGGCACCGACAATGCTCTCTGGCACAAGTGGTACCAAGGCGGATGGAGCGGATGGGAATCCCTCGGTGGCGTCCTGACGTCGTCGCCCGATGCCGTTTCCTGGGGATCCGGCCGCATTGATGTTTTCGGTCGCGGTACCGACAATGCTCTGTGGCACAAGTGGTTCGCATAGAGCGATAAGCCGAAAGCCGGAGTGGTGCACGATCCGATGTTCCCCACTCCGGCTGCTAATGTGGAGCAGGATTAGGCGGGGGGTGTCGGTTTTCAATGACTAACTCCAGTCGTGCATTGGGAATCTGCACCCTCCTATCTGTTGTTTCAATGATGATTGCTATTGCCGCTGGTTACTACCTTTACGCATGCAATCAGAACCAATCGCGCTACGCGAAAACCCCGGAGCGACAAAGGAGACAAATGCTATCTAACAAGGTTCTTTTGCAACTGCAGGAAATGCTATTGAAGGCTGTTCTTTTAGGCCAGTCTTTACCTGGGCATACCCAACCAATTAGATTTCCTGATCTATCGTTTATTTTGCGTCAGCCGATCATTTTCTTGTTAGACGCAAACCTGTCTGTACCAATCTTGATAAGAGAATTCCCCAGTCCCATTCGCATTTTATCGGTCGAAGCTCTCTTACAAGAATCTCAAACGCACGGAGATATTACGTATTTACAATTTCAACCGCCAGAAGTAACGGACGATGCAGTACGTTTGACGCTGGAGGCAAGGATCGCTACTCGCGACCCGAACCAACCAAAACTAGGATTGAGTAATATCTGTGTCAAATTCTTAAAGGTCGCAGATGAGTGGAAGGTAGTGGATGAGCCGGTCTATTCCGCTGTATAATGACGACAGACATGCCTTATTGCATTTTATCTGCCTCTTTTCGAACATTTTGATGAAATAAAGCATTATCCTGATATTGATTGCTCTGCTTTAAGAAGCGGCATCGCTCAGAAGATCGGCCATACGGAACATGAAA
>JACVQG010000060.1:0-2500 GCA_015661045.1 Dehalococcoidia bacterium
CCTTATTCGTAAAGCCCTTTATGCGTAGCCTAACATTGAATAAACAAAAAGGGGCGTCCGTTAAAAACGAACGCCCCTTAAATCTTCTACTTAGAATAAAATTATTATATTTTAGGCAGGTTGTCTTTCTTTGTATACGGCAATATTCCTGTCACAGTTCCGATAATGGCTACAAGCGCTGACACGATAAAGATAATCGGGCCATACTGTTGGCCAAATTTAAGCCCTGCTTGAGCTCCAGAAGCAGTGGAACCAGCCATAAAACCAGCTATCCCGCCTCCAATAAAACTTAGCGTAAAATTAAAAATACCAAACCAGCCAATGCCCAAAATAACCCTCTTCATACAGACCTCCTTTATTTATAACATTATACCATATAATAAAAGGGGCGAGATAATTAAATCTCGCCCCTTAAAATTAACCGGAGCAACTACCTACTCTCCCATGCCGTTGCCAGCGTAGTACCATCGGCCTTGGAGGGCTTAACTTCCGTATTCGGAATGGGAACGGGTGTTTCCCCTCCAGTAATATCACTCCGGAATATCTTTAAAAATCAGCAATGCTTTTTGCTAAACTAGCAAATTAATAAGTGGCCAAGCCATTCGGCAGATTAGTACCAGTCAGCTGAAACCCTTACGGGTCTTACACACCTGGCCTATCAAACTCGTAGTCTACAAGTTGCCTTATCCGCCTTACGGCGGAGGGATATTTTATCTTAGGGGGGGCTTGGCGCTTATATGCATTCAGCGCTTATCCTTTCCGAACATAGCTACCCAGCAAATGCCACTGGCGTGACAACTGGAACACCATTGGTTCGTTTATCCCGGTCCTCTCGTACTAGGGACAATTCCCTTCAAATATCCTTCGCATGTATCAGATAGAGACCGAACTGTCTTACGACGTTCTGAACCCAGCTCACGTACCACTTTAACCGGCGAACAGCCGGACCCTTGGGACCTTCTCCAGCCCGAGCCGACATCGAGGTGCCAAACCTTGCCGTCGATGTGAACTCTCGGGCAAGATAAGCCTGTTATCCCCAGCGTACCTTTTATCCGTTGAGCGACGGCGATTCCATACTCCACCGCCGGATCACTAAGTCCTACTTTCGTATCTGCTCGACTTGTATGTCTCGCAGTTAAGCTCTCTTATACCTTTACGCTCAATGCGCGATTGCCAACCGCGCTGAGAGAACCTTTGAACGCCTCCGTTACTCTTTAGGAGGTCACCGCCCCAGTCAAACTGCCCGTCTGGCACGGTCCCCTATCTGGTTTCACAGATATAGGTTAGAACCCTAATACAATAAGGTCGGTATTTCACTATTGACTCCACCCAGGCTAACGCCCGGGTTTCAAAGTCTCCCGACTATGCTACACAAATCGGATCAAAATCCAATACCAGAGTACAGTAAAGGTGCTGGGGTCTTTTCGTCCCGATACATGTAAGCGGCATCTTCACCGCTACTACAATTTCACCGAGCCTCTCGTTGAGACAGCGCTTCTTTCGTTACACCATTCGTGCGGGTCGGAACTTACCCGACAAGGAATTTCGCTACCTTAGGACCGTTATAGTTACGGCCGCCGTTTACTGGGGCTTCGGTTCAAAGCTTCTCTTTCCTTAACCTTCCAGCACCGGGCAGGTGTCAGTCCCTATACGTCGTCTTATGCGACTTTGCAGAGACATGTGTTTTTGCTAAACAGTCACAGAAGCCACTTTACTGAGACCCCGAAAAGCTTGCTTGTACAGCTTCACCATTCAGGGCACCCCTTCTTCCGAAGTTACGGGGCTATTTTGCCTAGTTCCTTAACGAGAGTTCTATCGAGCGCCTTAGGATATTCTCCTCATCTACCTGTGTCGGTTTACGGTACGATTACTCGGCTTACTTGAACCGAAGTTATTTCTTGGCAGCATAGAATCAACCAGTTCGCCCGCTCCGTAGATTGGGCTCCACGTAACCCCTCATCCAAACCTTGCGGCTTGGACTACAGGTTTGTACGGCCACATCCACCCGGCCGCTGATCTATCTTCCTGCGTCACTCCGATACGTTAAAACGCAAACCAAGTAGTATCTGAATATTAAACAGATTGCCCATCGCCTACGCCTTTCGGCCTCGGCTTAGGATCGACTAACCCTGGGCGGATTAACCTTCCCCAGGAAACCTGAGATTTACGGCGTCACGGTTTTACACCGTGATTTTCGCTACTTATTCCGGCATTATCACTTCCATCTCGTCCAGTAGTCCTTACGGTCTACCTTCACTCTACAATGGAACGCTCCTCTACCACTGAAATTACCCTTGGGTAAAATCAATCCGTAGCTTCGGTAATATGCTTAGCCCCGATCATTATCGGCGCAAAACCACTCGACCAGTGAGCTGTTACGCACTCTTTAAATGATGGCTGCCTCTAAGCCAACATCCTGGTTGTCTGCGTGATTCCACATCCTTTACCACTTAGCATATATTTAGGGACCTTAGCTGACGGTCTGGGCTGTTTCCCTTTC
>JACVQG010000060.1:7500-8863 GCA_015661045.1 Dehalococcoidia bacterium
TACCAAGACATACAGCATCCTTTCTGCAACAACACTCAGATTCTTTGAACTGGGTCTTGTTACGGCCTTGCTGTATTTTGGAATGAGTTACCCGCTGTCTGTAATGGCACGGAGACTTGAAAGGAAACTGAAAAGCAAAAGATAAAGGCTTTTAATACCAGAGGTATTTTTGACACTGATTGACACTGATTTCAATATGATTTTCACTTTGTAAATCATAGGGAATCTGCTTTTGTCTGTGTCAAATTTATTTCTTTGAGGTTAACTTTAGGGAATCTTATGATTAAAGTTAGGAACCTGCACAAATATTACGGAGATCATCACCTCTTCAAGGGGATATCCCTTGACGTGAAAAAGGGTGAGGTGGTGGTCCTTATCGGCCCGTCCGGGAGCGGGAAAAGCTCTCTCCTCCGGTGCATCAACGGACTGGAGAACTTTCAGGGCGGTGAGATTGACGTGGACGGGATTGCCCTCCATTCCATAAGCAGACCTAAGCCTTCCAGTGCCGATATGGAGGCGATACGGCAGGTAAGGCTGAGGGTGGGAATGGTGTTTCAGCAGTTTAACCTCTTCCCCCACATGACCGTCCTAGAGAACATCATAGAGGCCCCTGTAAAGGTCCTCGGAGTGCCCAGAGATAAGGCAGTTGAAGATGCCATCTCCTTCCTTTCGAGGATAAATATGGCGACCAAAGCGGATGCCAGCCCTGAGAACCTCTCCGGTGGGCAGCAGCAGAGGGTGGCAATTGCAAGGGCACTGGCCATGAAACCGGAGGCGATGCTATTCGACGAACCGACAGCTTCCCTCGACCCCGAGATGGTAGGAGAGGTTCTTTCTGTCATAAAAGACCTGGTCAATGAGGGGATGACAACGATTATATCAACCCACGAGATGGGATTTGCAAGAGAGGCGGCAGACAGGGTGGTGGTATTCTCCGACGGAGATATAATAGAGACAGGTGCGCCTGAGGATATATTTACCAGTCCCAAGAACGAGAGGACAAAGAGCTTCCTGAGCAGGATACTGAGGTGAGGGCCTTTCACACATGACAACACCTATATTGGAAACAGTCTGGCAGCCTTTAAGACTCTCGATCCAGGTGTCTCTGATATCTACCATCCTGGTGGCGTTTACAGGTACGGCATTGGGTTACGTGCTGTCAAGGAAGGATTTTTTTGCAAAGGATGTCATTGATGCAATAGTTACCCTCCCCATGGTTTTGCCGCCTACGGTAACAGGTTACTACCTTATGCTTGTATTGGGGAGGCATGGGTTTTTAGGGGAGGTTGTTTACAACTGGACGGGGTGGACCATAGCATTTACCTGGCAGGCAGCTGCTGTTGCCTCTTTCGTGGTTTCTTTT
>JACVQG010000351.1 GCA_015661045.1 Dehalococcoidia bacterium
GTTGCAGAGGGGCCGGCTGCATACCGGGAGAAGTCCAGGACACGGATGCCTGTTAGTACCTTAGACAATTTTATGCCTCTCCGTATTTGGATGCCTTTCAAACATGTAAGTTACTACGGTCTCAGAAAAGGGTTTATGATTAGCAGGGATAGAACCAAGACTGATACTCCGAGCATCCCCACGGTGAATAGCACGTGGGCGCTCTTGCTTTGTAGGCGATTCGGCTGTTTACTGAACCAGTACTCTACATTGTTTCCCGGAAAACTGTTTCGCTGAATGTTTGGAGTTCCGTAAGCTGCCTCCATGCGGGTTAGGCTTTGCTGCTCAATTTCAGAGAAGTATCTATGTTTGTACAGAGCGAAAGTCAAAACCAATGTATATATGAGAGAAACCGCCAGAATGAACTCCCTAACGAGCCAACTGTTGACCAAAGCAAAGGTGGATACGAGCAAGGCTCCGTTGATAACCACCCCAACAGATGCCGTTTGCCAAATGAACCGGTCGTGCTGCCTAAAAGACTCGTAGCATTCACGGTATTGTGGCTCCAGCCACCAAGGTGCCTCGCGATTATGCACCCCTTGCCTCCTTCGTCAGTAACTTTGCGGGATGCCCATCTCCGCGTACCGTCATAAGCCACGACCTCGTCAACGCGCCGAATTATACCCCAGGTAATTTCCCGCCACTGCAAAAATACTCGCGAGTTTATTTGCACAGCGGGGAAATCGTCCTGTGCGCCGCCGGCGTGGCCTCGGGTGATTTGCGGCCGGATTGATTCGCATCGGACACGAGGATCAGAACCCGGGGGGGTCGGCATTGAAATGCTGGTGAGTTACATTGGTAGGAATAGCCACCACATCCTCTTTAGCCCATTCCCATTTAACGCCATCCTGTATATCATACCCTTTTCCATCGAGTATCTTATGCACCTCTTCGCTGGCATGGCGGTGCTTCCCGCTCTTGCCGCCCGGTGGTATCTCCTGAACAAAACAATCGTAGACGAGCAACGCCGAGGGGGTTGAAGGATGGACAAGATATTTTATCTTACCCATGCGGGTGTTCTCCCACGGGCGGTCCTTGGCCCTTATCACATGGGGGACGTTCAACCGGAATTCTGTCTGTTCCTTGAGGGTCTTGATATAGTAGTCATAGCTGGTTTCTTTGGCTTTTCCCGACAGGCCGGTTTCCTTTTTCTCGTCCATAACCTTCTGAAGGTCCTGGTTAAAGCCGAAACGGATTTCCATCCCTTCGGTTGTTTTGTAGCCAACCATGGTTCCGCTGGCGTCTCGGATAGCCTTGGCGCCGGGTGGGATTTCATAGTTGGGGTGAAGCTCCATCTGTTCAATCGAAGCAATTCCGAGGTGTTCGAAAACAGAGGGTATATTGAAAAAGAGCCGGGCGGTGGCATTACCAGTGGAGAAATGCTGATGGACACAGTAGGTGGGGACCATCATAACATCCCCGGCCTCCCACGGGTACTTTACGTTGTCATGGACCTCGTAGCCCTCGCCATCCATGATGTAAAAAAGTGCCTCCATGAAGTGGCGGTGCCTGCCTGATTTCCCTCCCGGCGGAATGAGCTGCTCGACAACGGCCATGCTGAACAGAGGAAACTGTTTCAACCGCCACTGGGGGCCCGGGCCGATATAATATTTGTGAAACGCCTGGGCGCCCTGGGTCCAGGGCACATCATTAAACTTGAGCACACGGGGTAATGTGGCATAGCGTTTCTTTTCGCCGTCTATGCTTTGCCACAGTTTCTCGAGTTCCCGGTCAAAGACTTTTGGCTCTGCCTCACGCCGGCGTTCAGACTGTTTTTCCATGAAATCTCCTCCTTTTCTAATAAAGGGCAGACACGGGGGTCTGCCCCTACAGTACGGGTACGAGGTCTCGTGCCCCTACGGTGATTTTGGACTTCATTCTATACCAATTCAAGGGATTTGTCATCACCCATCAGGAAAGGATTAAATCCTAAATCCGCACTTAGAATTTGACTTTATAGTCGGGGTCATCCTCCAGTTGTTCTAATTCAGGGAAGCCGAGGAATTTGAAGCCTCTATGGGTAGCTGCGAGAAATCGGGCGGGGTCGTCCTTGCTCGCATTGAAGTGCTGATGGGCTACCATCGGAGGAATATACACAAAATCGCCCTGCTCCCATTCGAACTTCTGGCTCTCTTTTTTGATTTTCCAGACGTATTTTTTATTTATCTCCACATCGGGGTCCCAGTGCAATTCGTATCCCTGCCCTTCCAATATATACAGGAGTTCCTCAGCCATATGACGGTGTTTGCCCGAGCGTCCACCAGGTGGCAGAACCATCATATACAGGTCAACTGTTTTAACCGGGTAAGGCAATTTGCTGTTTACCAGATGCTTTATTCGGCCGTGCCGGGAGTTCTCCCAGGGCATGTCCGATGCCTTGATAACCTGACGCCGGCGCAATAGTTTAGTCTGCTCCTGCTCCTGGGCAGCTTCAAGAAGAGCCTGTTCGTAGAGGTCTGCGGTGTATCCCTGTTGGTAACGGTCTTTCTCGGTTAAAGTCATTTTAATACTCCTGTCTATTGTTGATTCTATTGCAAAAATCCCCTGCCTTCGGCACCCCCTTTATTAAAGGGGGATACGGGGGATTCCGTCACCCCTTAAAAGGTGTGGAAATTAGCCTACACAGAACCCTCGCCGGGCCTATCCACCAGACGCTGGGCCTTGAGATTATATGAGATGTAAGTAGGCTTTGGGTTAATAACCAGCGCCTTGGCGGGGTTATCGGGGTCTGCGTTGACATGGCGGTGCACCGAACCCGCAGGCACGATGACAATATCTCCAGCCTCCCACGGGAATTTCTCATCGTCATGGATTTCGTAGCCGCGCCCCTCCAGGATGTAGAACACAGCCTCGTTCATGTGGCCGTGACGCTGCGATGAACCTCCCGGGGGAAACTCTTCAAAGAAACATACAAAAGTTTCTAATCCTACC
>JACVQG010000061.1 GCA_015661045.1 Dehalococcoidia bacterium
CGCCCATTGTCCCTTGTGTGAGACCGACCTCGGCATCGAGGGAAAAGAGCGGCTGGAAACCAAGTACCGGCAAGAAATTGAAGCCAAAACAGCGGCGCGGGCCACCACACAGACGTCCCTTAAAAATACCCAAACGAGGTACCTTTCCCTGGTAAATGAACTAAAACAGGAAGAAGAGCAAATCAGCCGGGAAATGGCCAGAGCACGTGCCCAATTAGCTTCCCTGGAAAAAGATGTGGATTCTGCACGGCAGGCTGAAGCAATGCTGGCTATTGAGCAGGGCAAACTTTCCCAGGTGCAGATGCGCCTGTCCGCCAATGAATACGCCATGCCTGAGCAAGAATTAATGGGCAAATTGACAGTAGAGATTGAAACCGTGGGCTATGCCAAGTCAAAGCATCAAGCGGTGAGGGCGAGCCTGTCGGAACTGGGATCTTACGAAACCAGGAAACGCCATTTGAATGAGACGGAGATACGTATTCAGGCCGAACGCCAGTCTCTATCCCAGATACTCGATTCTATAAAAGAGCTTCTGGGACAGCAACAGACCTTTGAACAAAGACAAGGGGAGTTAAAGGCAGAATTGGGATCAAAGTCAAAGCGGTTGGGGGAGGTAAAGCGGGACTATTTATCGCTGGCACAAGCAGTCGATGATACTGAAAAGAGGTGGAATTCGGACAAGTCCAGGACAACCACACAACTGGCGATGACGGAGAAGGACATGAAACAGGCTGAAGAGGCCCGGGTAGCCTTGCCCGCAGAACGAGACAAACTGGCGGAAAAAGAGAAGTGTCTGGCTAAGCACGAGTATGCTCAATCCGAGCAAAGAGACCTCGATGATACGATGGCTGAGATTAGGGCTCTGGGGTACGACCAGTCAAGTCATCAAGAGACAAAGAAAAGACTCCTTAGCCTGGAAACATTTGAGACCAGGAAACGTCAACTGGACGAAGCCCAGGTGCGTATAGAGACGGAACGTTTATCTCTATCCAGGACCGTAGAGACTCTAGCGCAACAGGAAAACCAGATACGAGCACTGGAAGCCAGGGAAAGGTACCTGTCCGTTGAACTTTCTGTTCTACCAGAGGTGGTTTCAAAGCTGCGTGGAGCCGAGGAGTCATGCCGGGTGTTGCTTGTCCAGGAGCGGGGCTGCCGGGAGAGGATAGCCGTATCCCAGGAAGGCATCAACAGGTGTAAAGCCCTGGAACATGCAAAATCCGAAAAAGAAGTCCTCCGAGCTGAAGATGCCAGGCAAGAAGGCATCTTCAGGGAGCTAGCTGAAGCATTCGGTAAAAAAGGGGTACCTGCCCTCCTTATCGAAGCTGCTCTACCCGAACTCGAAATAGAGGCAAACAGGCTCCTTTCACGTATGACAGATAACCGGCTTAATATCAAGCTGGAAACTCAGCGCGACTCTAAAGTTAAAAAGGGGGACCCTATAGAAACGCTGGATATAAAAATCTCGGATGAACTGGGTACCCGGGACTACGAAATGTATAGCGGCGGCGAGGCTTTTCGCATAAACCTCGCACTTCGTATCGCTCTGTCTAAACTTCTGGCACGCCGGTCGGGCGCACCTCTACCCACTCTGGTAATTGATGAAGGTTTTGGCACGCAGGACAGCAATGGCAGGGAAAAGCTTGTAGAGGCTATTAATTCTATACAGGGTGACTTTGAGAAGATACTGGTTATCACCCATATAGAGGAACTGAAAGACCTCTTTCCAGTACGTATAGAGGTAACCAAGACCAGCGAAGGCTCAACCTTCAGGGTAGTAGAGTAACGACTTTGTTTAGTTAAATGAGAGATTATTATGAGAAGTAATTCACCAGATAAGGCTCACACCGAAAAAATAAGGTTTGGCCGTAGAGTCTTTATAGGGCTAATGGGGGCAGGGGCTCTTGCACTTCTTTTCGGGAGGCAAGCAGCATCGAGCCTTAGCCAGCGATTTTTTCATAAAACAAATCCGGAGGAAGAAGGTTTCTTCCGTTTCTACAATATCAACGGCATTCCTGATATTAAATTGCCGGATTGGAGCCTGACGATGGATGGGTTGGTTGAAAAGCCAATAACGATTAATTTAGAGGAGTTGAAGGCTCTCCCTGGTCAATCCCAAAGGAAAAACTTCGTCTGCGTTACAGGTTGGGCCGTAAAAAATGTAGCCTGGAAAGGGATAAATCTAAAAACCGTTATTGACATGGTGCAACCAAATCCCCAGGCCAGGTTCATTACCTTCCATTCTGCTGAATTGCCCTATTTTGACAGCCTGTCCGTGTCACAGGCAGTAGAAAACGGAGTAATGCTGGCTTACGAAATGAATGGGCAACCCCTATCACCGGAACAGGGATGGCCCCTGCGTCTGTTGGTACCACCGATGTATGGCTACAAGAGCGTAAAATGGCTGGTACGTATGGAATTTACCGAACAACCAGCGATTGGCTTTTGGGAAAAAGCAGGTTACCCCACTGATGCCTATCTGGGTTCTCCAATACCGTTTCTTCCCCCATTTTAAGCTATGTATACAAATATACCACGGTTTAATCGTACGCAACGCACTGTTCATTGGCTGCACTCGTTGAGTTTTCTTGTGCTACTTGGAACCGGATTGTCACTTTATCTACCTTCGTTAGCTTCGATAGTAGGGAATCGCTTATTATTCCGACAGATTCATATAGAAGCAGCTATAATATTTATTTTCGGCCCAATTATTGTTGCCCGTCTGGGCAACTGGAGGTCTTTAAAAGAAGATATCAGGCAGACAGATCTGTGGGAAAAAACCGATTTCCAATGGCTGCGCCGCATTGGACGCAAATCAAATCCAGTCCTGGGAATAGGACGTTTTAATGCAGGACAAAAGCTCAACAGTATTTTTACGTTAGTAGCCGGTCTGTTATTTCTCGCTACTGGAGTTATTATGTGGCAAAATCCGCGCTTTCCTCAATGGCTTGGGGAGAATGCTATCTTTCTACATGATGTTTTAACATGGTTAGTACTCGTTGCTTGGCTTGGCCATTTATATTTCTCTGCTTTTCACCCGGCTACAAGGGAGTCGTTAAGAGGAATGACTTTGGGCTGGGTAAAGGGAGATTGGGCCAATAAACATCACAACACGTGGTACGCAGAGATGATATCCCGAAAGTCCACAACGAAGAAACAGAATGGGGAATAATATTTTATACCACATCGAATTTGGTGAGATATCAGTCACTTCTCAGGGGATAAAATCATACCGGTTGTTGTCTTGCCCTTTTGGGGTCTTTTATAGCTAACATTAGATACACACCCACTATTAGTAAAGAGGCCGACAGAATGAAAACTATTGTGTAGCTCTGGACGTTATCAAATATAACACCTGCCAGAAAGGCGCCTGCGGCACCACCTACTGCATTCCCCAGCGTCACCCAGCCGAAGATACCGCCTAAAGAAGTTACGCCAAACAGGTCCCCTGTAATGGCCGGAAACATAGGTATCCAGCTTCCATAGGAAAACCCCCAGAAAACCGCAAAAACGTAGAACATCCAGGGTTCCGTGGCAACTGACAGCCAGAATAATGCCAGAGAGGCCAGGCTCAAAGAAATAGTCAAGGAAATCCGCCGCCCAATCCGGTCGGAGATAAACCCCATTGATATTTTCCCTATAATATTTGTTACGCCCTGTACCGATAAAAAAGTGGCTGCTAAAGCCGGGGTTATCTCCCTGTCGGTTGCTGCCGCTATCAGGTGAACCACTATTACCTGCTGGGCAAAACTAGCCAGCGTATGGGCCCAAAAGACCTTCCAGAAAGCGCCCTGCTTCATGGCATCAGCTACGGTGGTGCTCTTTGGCGCTGGTTTACTCTCTGTTTTTGTTTCTGATATGGGTTTCAGTTTTACACCGTCTGGAAGTAAGCCCATTTCCTGGGGACTGCGGCGTAGAAACTGTCCGGCAACTAATGTAAGGAAAGCCATCGTCAGACCGAGGATAAGGAATGCACTCCGCCAGTCAAGCTGATATGTAATAAATGTCGCTATAGGGGGGCCGACAATTGTCCCGGCTCCAGCCCCAGCCTGTATCAAGGAAAGAGCTATACCACGGCGAGCTACAAACCAGCGAGCTGCCATAGCTGCTACCGGAGTCCACATTAATCCGCTGCCAAGACCCATGAGAAGGCCCACACCAAGATATAATTGTAGGATATTGCAGGCTTTTGAGGCTAGAACATATCCGGCGCTCAGAAAAACCGCGGACGATATCATCATCACTCTCGGACCATATTTGTCTGCCAGTACGCCGATAAATGGAGCAGCCAATCCGGCAACGAGGGTGCCTAAAGAGAAGGCGCCGGCTGTAATGCCCCGGCTCCATCCCATCTCGTTTAGCATCGGTTTGAAGAAGACCCCGGTGCTGTTGGACATGAACACAAAGGAAAACAGGATAACAAAGGAGGCAATTACTATTATCCATCCGTAGAAAAGGCGGTTTGCGGATGGAATCTGGTTAGCGCGGTTTACCATAAAGCTGCTTTGCCAGGTTTAAAAAGGTTTTTCTTTTCATAGCCTTCATCAACGGTGAGGTTCCTTTGCTTGGCAGCTTCCACGGCCATGCGGTCGCACTGTTGATTTAAAGTATTGCCGCTATGACCCCTGACCCATATGAACTCTACCTGGTGATATTCACAGAGGCGCAATAATATCTCCCAGAGATCAGGATTCAAGGCTCGCTCTGTTTTAGTTCGCATCCAGCCTTTAGCTTGCCATTTCTTGGCCCAACCAAGAGAAATAGCATTAACCAGATATTGAGAATCGCTGACGAGTTCAACCTTACATTTTTCCTGCAAAACTTCGAGTGCCTTTATGGCGGCGATTATCTCCATGCGGTTATTGGTCGTCCTGCGGAAACCGCCGGATAGTTCTATGGGGCTATTTGAAGATAATACCACTACCCCATAACCACCGGGGCCGGGATTACCGATACAGGCGCCATCTGTGTAGGCGATTACGGATTTCAACGTTTCATCTTTCTAGTGGACAATACGTATTGTAGGCAATCTAACGTTCTTTCTCGGAGCAAATGCTATTCAGTCACTTTTTGCCAATTCCCTTGAAGCGCAGCCTTAAGATTGCCAACCGATGAAGGGGTTCAGTAAAAGGGTCAACTAGCGATCATCAATAATTTCTCGAATATTGGCCCCACAACGACCTAATCTAAGCGGAATAGCTTTTCCTTTGAAAAACACGGACTTCTTCCGTAGTAAAGTAAATTCGTTGCGATGAACGCTTCCACCATGTAGTACAACGGCAAAAAAGCTTTTACTCGACACTACATTACCAGCGAGTTTAACAATAATATTGGCGCCATTTTGTAATTGCACCACAATATCATCAATATGTTCCAGGCGTCCCCCCTTTAACTCGAGTACGATTCCTAACTGTCTGTAATCAACAGCGAATAACAAAAAGTCACATATTTTATCAACGAAATTATGTTTTTGTTTATAAAGATCGCAATCTACAATGATTATTTGGCTCGAAAGCCTACCTATCCCGAAGTTACATTGTTCCTTGCGGCAACGACGTACTGTACATCCTTCAAATTGAGGAGGAAGTGTAACTTGCATAAATTCTAACTCTTAACCAACAGTTTTCTTCGTAATTGATATGTTTCCTCATAGAGTTCTTTAGCAACCTTAGTAAACTCTTCATCTGCGATGCCATCCTCCGGAGTTACTTTGATTCCTTGCACGACTGTCCCGCCTTTTGCTTCATCATGTTTAAACAGATAAACACCGATGTCATCAATCCCAAGATAGTCGTCTTGTCCAACATTTTGTTCTGCTCTTTCCTCCACGGACAGTTGTCCACGGCAAACATAATTGCTAAGTTGGTCCAATAAATAGTCACTATGGGTAGTAATAATTACTTTTACGCCAGTTCGTACTAACCCAACCAATGCTTTCGCCATCTTGCGCTGGTTCTCAGGGTGCAAATGTGCCTCTGGCTCTTCAATAATTAGCAAATCTCCAGGCTCTACTATATGCCTAAAAAACAAGATTATTGGTGCCAGTTCCGAAACCATGGACGAAGTTCTATGCAACGCAAACCTACCGGCAGCAGACCTGTAAAAAATCTCGGGATATTGGTGTTCATCTACCTTTATCTCAATCTCCCCTTTTGTGAGGTCTTCTTCCAAAAACTTAGCCAAAGCATTTAGTTTACCTGGTTTACGCTTTTCCAACCTAAGCAAGGAACCGAGGAAATCTGCTATAACTCCCGAAAATTTTGGAATCTCCATGTCTTCAATGCCAGCCAATGGAGAACGGCTCACAATATAGCTTGCAAGGGCCTTATGGCTCTGGAGGATGCCTGACCTTGCCGCTGGAAGATAGTATGGCTTAAGCTGTATCTCCTTAACCAAACTCATTAATATTTCGCTAACGCTTTGACCCAAAATGTATGCCCGAGTTTCCTTTGCATCCTTAATATGCAGGCGTTCAACTTGCTTCATTGCTTTTCCTAAAGTACGTCGTAGAAGGTCATCACTTATGTCTGCCTCAGGAGGAAACGCCTTTATGATAGCGTCAGAACAGGAGAACTTCATATACATTTTGGGAGTCTTAAAAGAAATTCCCAATCCATTAACAGATTGGCGTTGACGTTTGAGTCTCGATACAGTAGTCGCAAAACATCTCTGCAGCTCGTGAGCCAAACCCTTGGCGAAAGTATCAGCCATTGCAACCGTGGTTTTAGCGACCTGTTCTCTTAATTGTTGTAGGTCAATCTCAGGCGCTGACGATATCCTGCCGCCTTTATCCAAAGCCTTAGTCTCCGTAACCGTGTGAACAAATGAATTCCTAAATAATAGATTTGTGTCATAGAAAAATCTCATAGGGGGGTCAAAGAGACCCAATGGAAATTCTGGAAAATTCCCGTGACGTGACGTTCTCATTGCAGCATATATCAGCATAGCCATATAGGATTTTCCAATATTGTTTTTCCCAATAAATACAGTTAATGGCTTCAAATCAATTATTCCTTCGGCGATAGGACCTAAATTTTTTACTTCCACGCGTAACATAGTACTACCTCCCCCAATAGTTTCTCTAATTTAGCATAAACCTATTGCATCTGCACAGATACCTCCCCCACCACCTTTCCCCTCAAAATCATGGGCGAGGCGCGTGATAATTTTACCCAAGTGATGGTGGAAATCGTGTGCAAGCACGCGCCGGATTATGACCCGGCCAGCGTCGAAATCA
>JACVQG010000062.1 GCA_015661045.1 Dehalococcoidia bacterium
CGTAAAAAAATGTTTTTGAAGAATCTGGCTATCCGTACCATTTCATACCATCCTATTGGTTGAGTTTTTCTTTCTTACCCAGCAATACGTCTTTTAAGCCTAGTATATCCAGCGGTAAGGGGATTATAGTATTGCTCTTTTCCCCTGCAATCTCGGTAAGGGTCTGGAGATAGCGTAGTTGCAATGCGGCTGGCTCCGATTGTATTATCTTGGCGGCATCAGCCAGTGTCTGAGCGGCAGCAAATTCACCTTGAGCATGTATTACCTTGGCTCTCCGCTCTCGTTCTGCTTCAGCCTGGCGGGCCATAGCCCGCTGCATGGAATCCGGGAGGAGGACATCTTTGACTTCGGCAATCGTGACCCGAACTCCCCACGGTTTCTCGGTCTGTTCTTCGATAATAGTGCGCAACCTATCGTTTATGCGCTCGCGATGGGCTAAGAGCTCGTCTAGCTCAGACTGGCCCAGAACACTACGCAGGGAAGTCAAAGCTATTTGAATGGTAGCCTGGTCATATGCCTCTATATTAATAACTGCCTTAACCGGGTCCACTACCTGGAAATAGACCACGGCGGTTACTTTTATGGTCACGTTGTCCTTGGTGATTATTTCCTGGGGCTCCAGCACCATAGTTACTATACGCAGGTCAACTTTAACTAATCTATCAACAATTGGGACAATTAAATTGAAACCAGGGTTGCGCACTCCCACCATCTTGCCGAAACGAAGGAGGACGCCCCTTTCCCACTGTCGGACGATCTTGATAGCCAGAAAAAAGAGCACCACCACCACTATCCCGATAATAGCCCATAGAAACGTGTTCATCTGTTTCCCCCTTTAAGTACAATTCTGAGGTTCAATATCTAGTTATTTGGAGCGCCAGCTTGAATCCAGAGAGATATGTTCTCTATCCTGTTTTTGCTAATCTTGATATCCCCGTTGGGCATATGAACCTGGGGATCCGGGGTGAGATAGAGGATACGTAACAGTGTGCTTCCTCCCGGTTCTCCCGGAATAACTACTCTACCATATTGAGTGCCTTTTATAGCCCCCTGATACGTGTCTAATCGCAGGCCATTGGCCGCTTTCTCCGAATTATGGCAAGCCACACAATATTGGTCGAAGATAGGTTGAATATCCCTTTGGTAACCCCCAGCCCATATCACTTCTCCTTTAACCGGTACGTCATTGATAACAGGACTGGATGGTCCAGCCAGCGCCTGTCCCTGACATGCGGTAACCAAACCACTGAAAGCAACGAGGGATACTATCGCTATAACAAATATCATTTTCCTTTTCATAATTCGTCCCTCTCCTATTTCAAAATAGATTTGATAACTCCAACCAGGTCCTTGTCCATGCGACTTTTGGCTATACAGGCGCTTGCACCGCTATTTTGTGCAGCGTCCCTGTATTCGTCGTTATCTTCATCGGCAATTAATACTATCTTAATTTTGGGGAGCCTTGATTTAACCGATAAAGTTGTCCGGAAACAATCCAGATTATGGCTATCACCGTCCACCAGCATGACATCGGGTTGATAAAACACAGCCCAGGAGATTGCATCTTTCTCCGTATCGGCCTCTGCTACCACTTCAATGCGAGGGTGGTTCTCGAGGAGTTTCCGAAGAGTGTGACGCAGTGGTGAATGGCTTTCGGCCACCAGCACCCTGATCTTCTCCATATTGTCCAACATTTCGCCTTATCAATCCTTTCATCCCTAGTCTAGCCTTTCAATTTCAATTAGACATCAGGAATGGTATGTATTAAAAAAAAAGAAGACGCTATTTTTTTATAGCGTCTTCTTATTACGTGATAATGGGTTATGATTACTCTAGCTCTATTAAACCCCTGCGTAATGCATATTTGATAAGCTCAGTCCGGTTATGTAAATCTAATTTATCCATTATATGGGAACGGTGTACCTGAACAGTATTTATGCTGAGATGGAGCATTTCAGCTATTTCCTGATTTGTGTGGCCGGCGGCAATTAGCTTCAATACCTCTAGTTCCCGTTCCGTCAGACCATTATGTGCAGTAGACCTGTCTCCGGATTCAACTCGTTTTAGATAATCATCTACCAGCAGTCTTGTAACCCGCGGAGTAAGGAACGGCCTGCCCTCATTGACAGATCTGATAGCAGATACTAGTTCCTCGGGCGCTGCATCCTTTAACACATAGCCTTGCGCCCCGGCGCGCAGAACCTCGAAAAAATACTCTTCTTCCTCGTGCATAGTGAGGGCCAACACTTTTACCTGGGGAAATTTCTTATTTATAGCTGCTGTTGCTTCCAGACCGTTCATATTTGGCATGGCAATATCCATTACCACAACATCGGGTTGAAGAAATTCCACCTGACGTAAGGTCTCCCTGCCGTCAGCGGTCTCCCCGATGACTTCAATATCTGATTGCTTTTCTAGCAGGGCTTTTATCCCTGCTCTGACTATGGTATGGTCATCGGCTAACAATACTCTGATCTTTGGCATATTACCTCTAAACTATCGGTACTTCTACCGTTACCCGCGTGCCTTTCCCCGGTTGGGAATCAATATGGAACACACCCCCGCATAATACTGCTCTCTCTTGCATTCCTAAAAGTCCAAGACCCCGGTTGTGGTCTTTGGACTTCAAAACCTCTTGTAATTCAAAACCAAGACCATTGTCTTCAACCATCAGTGTAACCTTGGACCCATTAAAATTCAAATACACCGTAGCGGCGCTGGCGCGGGCATGTTTGGATGCGTTATTCAGCGCTTCCTGAGTTATCCTGTAGAGGGCAGTTTCAAGTTGAGGCATGAGCCTTTTTCCAGAGCCACCAACCTTGACCTGTATTTCCAGGGGTACCATCTCGGAGTATTGTTTGGCGTATCTCCGTAGCGCTGGAATAAGCCCCAGTTCATCCAGAATAGTGGGGCGCAGGTCGGATATCAGCCGCCGGATCTCGGCCAAAAGCCCCTCAGCTAACCCCTTCGACTGCTGAAGCATGTCCCTGGCCCGCTCGTTGTCTTCGGGCAAGGAGTCCTCTAGCTGTGCCAGGCTTAATTTAAGGGCGGTGAGTGATTGGCCTGCTTCATCGTGCAATTCTCTGGCAATACGTTTTCTTTCATCCTCTTGAACGCTTATAGCCCGTTCCAACAACTGTCCCCTGAGAATTTCCTTTTCGTGCAATGATTCGTAAAGACGGGCATTCTCAATTGCCACAGCAATCTGGTCAGCTATAGCTCCAACCACCGGTAAATCCGAGTTTGTAAACTTTTCTTCGGGCCTTAAATTTATTAGCTCTAAGCAGCCGATTCCTTTACCCCTCGAAAATAAAGGCGCTGCTACAGCGCTATATATGGTACCCATGTTTGAGATAGCTTTTTGCCAGTTATCGCGGTTGGCGGAAGACATCGCATTCTTAACTTCTTCCATGTCTTCAGCCGACGTGGCTAGTATCGGTTGTCGGGTTACAAATGCTTTTCCCGCCAGGCCTTCTCCGGGCCTAAGCTTTAGATTTGCCAGATCTGTGGAATGAAAACGGTAAGAGGAACGCACGGTTAAAATATCATCGTCATCGTCGTAAAAATACAATATGCCCGCATCTCCCGGGCTTACGATACGGCTGAGATTTTCTACAACCGTTTGTAACAGGTTATCCAGGCTAACCGTAAGGGTAACCAATTTGGAGGCATCCAGCACGGTAGTTAACTCTTTAGTCCTTCTGGCGACCCTTTCTTCAAGACTCCTGTTCCACTCTTCAATTTCCTGGTACGAATACTTTAGCTGTGAACGCATAGCATCGAAAGTTGAAGCCAGGGTCCCGATTTCGTCCTGGCTCTTAGAAGACACCGCAAAATCCAGGTCCCCTTGAGCAATACGTTTTGAAGCAACGGTAAGCTCTTTAATAGGGCGTACAACCTGTCTGGTAGCTATCCAGGATATGTACACAGCAACGAGGACAAGGGGACCTCCAAAAAGGAACATGTTATTCCGCATGGTATCCGTAGCGGCGAATGCCTCTTCCTCTAATTGGCGGACGGCAACACCCCAGGGCGCTAAAGATATCGGGGTGAAGGCAAGTACATCGGGCAACCTTTGGGGGTCTTCCCCCTCATGGCAACGATGGCAGGCTGCCACACGGCTTTCACCTTTTTGTATGAGGTTTTGGAAACGATCGGCGTGGTCGTCTTTTAGAAATAAACGCTCTGGACGGGCCGAAGCCAGGACAATCCCGTTTTCGTCCACCAGTTCAGCATAGCCACTCCTGCCTAAACGTAAAGGCGCTACCAAATTAGCCAGACTGCCTGAAGTAGGATTAACAGCCCCGCCGACTATCCCCATGACTTCACCTTGCGGGGAAATGACCGGTACCGTGAGGAATATGCGTGGTTCTCCGGCAACGGATTGAAACATCAAATTTGAAACCTGAGGTGTCTGATTAGTGAAGGTTTTTTGTATGGAAGGGTAACCAGCCAGAACAGCGGAAGAGAGTAAGTTGGCGGTCGGATAATTCCATAACGTTTTTGATTTAACGTCTAAAATGAACACGCTATCCATTTTTAAGCCGGAGTAAATGGCCATGTTCTGCAAAGCGTTCTTAGCCGGCGTCCAATCACCCCTGCGCACTTCGCTAATTTTAGCTATTTCCCCTAAACTATTTAGTGTTCTTCCCAGCTCCTCATCCATCTTTTTGGCTAAAACCTGGGTAACCAATAGCCGTTCGTTTAAACTCAGTTGCCGGCTTTGCTCCAACGTCCGCAATCCAATATAGGCAAAAGCGATAAAGACGATAACCAGAGGTAATGCAACTAATAATCCGATTCTGGCCTGCAATCCCATACGAGACAGAAAGAGCTTTCTATATCCTTCAGTTTTTAGTGTCTTCATCAGGTTGTGTGGTAGTAATTTACTCCCTTCAATATACATATATAATACTACAAAAACCCTAAACACATAATTCCAGTTAACAATAAATACGGACTATCAACCTTATCATCTACGCCATTACCACGATGAATGCTGATGAATACTGTGGTATAGTGAAAATAGTAACAATATATTTGATAAATATTTAGAGGAGGGTTGCCTTTCTTGATTAAACGTGCGTCTTTGCATATTCCCTATTTAATCGGTTTTCTGATAGTTATCGGTTTGTTTATGGTCTCTTGTGCAGTACCGACCGATACTCCCACGCAATCCACCGCTACCGTAATCCCCAATACGGCTCCGTCACCCGGTCCGACAACAAAGGAACCTGTGACAGGTCCCGCTTCCCAGGTTAAGGCCGATTCCATTAAAGAAACGGACAAAAAAGAAGACCTTAAAACAGAAGTTAGTAAACCCAAACGGGAAGGATTACCCGATATTCCGGCTAACCACGTGGGGAGAACAGCGTGTATAGCCTGCCATGCCTCCGGCGTCTCCGATATCCCCAAATTACCCTCCGATCACACCGGACGAAATGATGCCACCTGTGCCGCCTGTCATAAACAGCTTGGCGTTCAACCTGCCCCGGCCAAAGCTCCGCGTGAGAAAAAAGATGGGATGGAGGTTCTTCCGTCAGACCACGCCGGAAGGACAATCTGCACTGCCTGCCACACAACAGGTGCGGGTGGCGCTACAAAATTACCATCGGACCATGCAGGGCGGAATGATGCCACCTGTGCTGCATGCCATAAGCCATCAAGTACCCAACCTTTACCTGCAGATTCGACAGCGACAGCAACGAAAACCCCAACTCCAGCAGCTAAAGACGACCAAAGCCAGGCCAAAAAAACGGGGCCGCCTGGTGTTCCTATCAACCATCAGGGGAGGGCTACCTGCACAATGTGTCACGAAGCAGGTATAGCTGGAGCGCCTAAAAATCCGGCAGACCATGCAGGCAGAACCGATGCTACCTGCGCTGCATGTCACAAACAGGTTAGCGCATCACCAGGCCCGGCTGTTTCCACTCCGTCACCTGCTCCAACTCAATCCAAAGCCGGTCCTCCTAATACCCCTGTCAATCATCGTGGCAGGACCACATGCACGGTATGCCACGAAGCTGGTGTCATGGGCGCCCCTAAAACCCCAGCCGGCCATTCAGGCAGGACCGATGCCACCTGTATAGCCTGCCACAAGCAGGCAAGTTAACTCGAGTGTAGATTAGAAGGCCAGTCCCGAAATACAGGGACTGACCTTTCAAATTATTGTCCTTTTTTCCATCTGGAAGTATAATACGTTTACAAACTATAAGTGGAGAAACGAATCTATGTCCAATCGCTGGCTTATCATTATCGGAAGTATTGTAGCCATTTTGATAGTTGTAAGCGTAATAGTGGCTATTTCCACCCAGAACAATTTACCGATATTGAGCGAGGATACGCCCGAGGGTACAGTGCAGCGTTATTTGCAGGCATTGGAGAGAGACGACCTCACTTTAGCCTATAGCTACCTGTCTGTATCTGCTAAGGAAAGGAAAACATTCCAGGAGTTCAGCCGGGAATTAGGCTTCGGGTCAAAAGAGGTACAGCAGAGACAGGTTACTCTTGAGAAGTCGCGGGTCTTCGGTAATACCGCTGAGGTGCAGGTGACAATAAGTGAATTCCGGCCTTCGGGTCCGCTTACATTTCAGCCATCCGAAAACTCTTTTCAGTCAAATTATTCGCTTCAGAAACAAGATGGGAAATGGTTTATCTCCGACGCATCCTGGCCAGTTTATTTCCCGGTTCCTATTAAGCCGCCACATCCACCTCAATCAGGCCCATAAAGCGCTAGCCCGGTCAGGAATACTACCATAAAATTTATAAAGGGAGCATAACGGTTTTGATGGTATTACCGGTATTACTCCTCATTGGTATAATTGTTGTCTTCGTGGTAACAGCCTATAAGGAGGGGAAGACTAATGTGAGTACTACCAAACGTCTCTATTTTTATCTGCTTTCCTTTGCTGCTCTACTAGTAGCTGCCAATGGGCTTATCTTATTGTTGAATTTCATTCTGGACCGGCTATCCCGACAGGTTATTGTAAGTAGCGCTATATCTGAGCAATTAGGATTAAGTCTGGCGCTACTTCTGGTTGGCAGCGCCCTGTGGGTGCCTCATTGGGCATATATACAACGACAGGTAGTAAAATATCCGGCGGAGACAGAATCTTCACTGAGAAAACTGTATATTTATGCCTTTTTATTTGTATCTCTTGTCCTCACGGTTATTACCTTGGTGCAGTTGCTGGGCTGGGTATTGAGA
>JACVQG010000063.1 GCA_015661045.1 Dehalococcoidia bacterium
AGAACCGGGCTTCCTGATTCGTCGGGAGGTTCTATCTCCTAGGTCGGTCTCCGACCTACCCCGAGCAATCGGGGGAATCGGAGCTTTACATTAGCTTTAAGGAACTCTCTTTTCCTTCCACTATTCAGGTGTTAAGGTTTTTTTGTTGCCACGTAGTAGTAGGGGGCGCAGCATGCTGCGCCCCCTACGTCTTTTTGCCACACCATGCGAGTGTTATAATAGCTTAAGTTACAGGCTACTAACTCCCCGAGCGGAGCATCCCGATTTATCGGGACTGATAAGACCGGGGGATATGGCTCTAGTCCAAAATGGGCCACCGCTAACCTTGTTGCTATTCTTCGTATAATCGTCTACAATATAGTATACAATTTAGTGCACAGGAGACGTAACCATGTCTACAGCCACCGTGAGGGTGACTACTGAAACACGTGCAGTCATACAAGCACTCGCCAGAGAGTCGAAACTGTCCATGCAGTCGCTCATAGCCAGGGCTGTGGAGCAGTACAGGCGCCAATTGGTGCTGCAACGTGCCAATGATGCATACGAGGCCCTCCGTGCCCGGCCTGAGGTATGGGCTGATGAACAAAAGGAGCGGCGCATCTGGGAGGGCACCCTCGCCGATGACGTGGAGAGCGACGAATGACCTCGCCACTCCCATCCCGGGGAGAAATTTGGGAGGTGAATCTCAACCCGACGCGGGGACACGAACAGGCGGGTACACGGCCAGCTTTAATGGTGTCCGTAGATACGTTTAACCACGGACCGGCCGGACTCGTTGTGGTCTTGCCAATCACCACCACAGCGAGGGGCATCCCGTTTCACGTGCCCCTGGGCCCGCCGGAGGGTGGGGTGAAACAGCCAAGCTTTATCAAGTGCGAGGATGTCCGGTCGATATCCAGGGAAAGGCTTATCGCCCCGTGGGGCGCGGTCTCGGTGAGCACCATGAACGCTGTGGAAGACCGTTTGAGGATTTTGCTTGATCTGTAGTTAACGTGGGCCTGTAGCTCTCCGGTCGGAGTGCCGGAGTCCGATTGGGCTTTTTGCCCTCGCGAGCGGGGCTACTGTTTTGCAGAGAAGTTCCGAAGCTCAACAATGATTTCAACGGTGCGAGGAGAAGATGGTGGAACAGTTCAAAAGTGCCCTCCGCTCCCTGACACAGAGGATCTGCCGCGGGTTGGAAGGGCAGGAAGTCCCGAAAAGGCCAGTTTGGACGGTGGTGAATACACCAGGCACCGCCCCGTACGTGGCTATGGACGCTGAGAGACCCGCGTTGTCGGACCTTCACTTCAGTCTCATTATTGGCCTCCTTCGGTTGCCGGAGTATGGAGCAGTAGCAGAAGCCGCTGAAAACGACACTGACCTCAAGAAAGGTATCATTGTTGACGGCGGTGGCTTTCTTCGGGGGCCGGAGCGGACCAACTTGACACGTGCCCTCGTAACAAATTTTCTGTGGCGATACCTTCGCAATGGAAACCAGCTTGACTGGGACGAAACCAGATTCGTCGAGACCTTCAAAGAGTTGGAAGTGGATATTCAGGACAAAAAAGTTGTGGTCCACACGACTCTACCGCTGAGCAATTTGAAGATGGATATTGATGCCCTCGAATTCGGTGGCGAATTGAGTCTCCGGTCAGCAACGATGGAGGAACTAGAGCGATGGCTTAATCGGGACCGTAGTATGCCTCTGCCAGGTTGGGGCCCTCCTCAGTGGGATAACCTGTACGTTGACAAGCCCGCTGTGCTTCATGCACGCCGGATCGTAGTAGGCCAACCTCCCTCGACAGACCCGGCCGCGGTGCTGAGCCAGTTGCCCCGAGTCAACGTTGATTATGCCATCACCGCGCTGCGCCTGGTAATGAACGCCCCAATCTCAGTCATCTTCCAGGAGCATGACAGTGAGGGGCTAATGGCGTTCGGCGGGGGTGGCACCAGTTGGGGCTGGTCACCTCCTCCCCCGCTTGGTCCGATTGCTACCATCAACCAGGAGAAGGCTACGCAAGTCATTCATGTCTGGGAGCTTCTCCAGACCAGTCCCAATATCAACCTTTTGAGTTTGCCTCTTCGCCGGTGGGAATCATCCCTGATGAGGCCAAGCTTTGAGGACAGGCTCATCGATGCCTGGATCAGCTTAGAGTCCCTTTTACTTGGTGGACTGGAGGGAGAGCTTTCGTATCGTGTGGCAGTTCGGCTTGCTGAGTTCCTTGGTACAAATGGGGCTGATCGGCAATCCATCTACAACAATGCGCGGATTTCCTACACCTGGAGATCGGTAATTGTCCACGCCTTGAACTCTACGAATGTCGCCAAACGCCTGCCGCTTAAAGAGGCGGCCCGGCTTACAACAGAATACCTGCGCTCAGCGTTGCTTGAGGTGTTGAAACTCACTGTTCAGTTCAATCCCGGCAGGCTCGAATCCGACCTACTTGGCCGGGATGCCCAGGCCCCTTGAACTACCGCTTGGGCAGGAGATTTCTGAGCCTGGGCACCAAATCAGCACGTTAATTGGCTTTTAAACCAATAGCTTTTCAATGCCCCCCCGATGGTATGCTATAATTTCTATGTTATAGGAAGGAAGAATCATTGTGTCATCTATAAGAACAAAGTATGAACATATTGTTCTCGAAAATGGCATCCCCATCATTTCGGGCGCTTCGATGAAGGTGATAGAACTGGTCGTCGAAAAAACGGCCTATGGGTGGAGCCCCGAAGAGCTTCATTTTCAGCATCCCTACTTGACACTGGGACAGATTCACTCGGCGTTAGCTTACTATTGGGATCACGCGTCTGAATTGGAGCAGGACATAGAGCGGCGCCTGCGATCTGTTGAGCAAACAGAACAATCAAATAGACCATCGCCTTTGCTTGTCAAATTGAAAACAAAAGGCCTGGTTTAGTGTCCATCACCCTTTATATGGATACCCACATTCCCCGGGCAATCACTGTCTCCTTACGTCTTCGGGGTGTAAGTGTCCTTACGGCTCAAGAGGATAATGCAGCTAATTTATCTGACTCGCAACTTCTTGACCGTGCTCGAACCTTGTAACGGGTAGTATTTACCTTTGATGATGACCTTTTGTCAATTGCCACACAAAGGCAGCGAGAAGGCATTCCTTTTGCGGGAGTGATTTATGCCCATCCTATGCGTAGCTCAATCGGGAATTGTGTTCGTGATTTGGAAATTATTGCTAAAGCAGCGGAACCAGAAGACATGGATAACCATATAATATTTTTACCACTTTAGAAGTGATCATCTAAATTTACAGGTATTTGAATTGTGTGTTATCCGGGTTTCTCCAGGTTATTGCAACTAACCTATCACATGCTATAATAATCTAGGTTATGGGCCACTAGCTCAGGCGGTCAGAGCACAGTCCTGATAAGACTGGGGTCTGTGGTTCGAGTCCACAGTGGCCCACCATTTCCCCTCCCTCTTTCCAACCCACCCAAATTCCAAGCACAAAATTCCAAATACTAAACAGCTTTTGAGATAACATGCCCTCACTCAATAATATTTCAAAACGCGAGTCCAATTTATCACGTTATTTTGATACAAAGCCTAAAATTTAATGATTATGTAATAATTTCCAGCCTAATTTTATGACTTTTCAATGCCATTAGGTATACATTCAATTAATAGGCAAGCAACTAAATAGATCGCAATTATTTTTGTTGTTGAATAACCTCTTTGGGCTTAATTAATTTAAAAAGTGAAGGGCGCTTGTGAATGAAAAAAATGAAGGTAAAAAGTGTATCCTGGTTGTTGATGACGAGTCCGCAATCCAGAGGTTCATCTGTATTAGTCTCAGAGCCTCGGGCTACGAGGTAATCACAGCAAACAACGGCAACGAAGCACTGGAAATGGTTGATGTAAAAAAGCCAGATTTAGTGCTGCTGGATGTCTTTATGCCGGGAATGGACGGCCTCGAGGTGCTGAAGAGGATTCGCACTTCGTCAAGCATGCCGGTTCTTATAACCAGCGCCCGCAATTTTATTGCCGAGAAAGCCATGGGCCTTGGAGCTAACGACTTTATCTCCAAACCATTCACCCCTGATTTCCTTATAAAAAAAATCCAGACCCTGCTGTAATTTCGAGTCCAACTGCTCCTTTACCTGGCCATCTATCCCTAAAATAAGTCCCCGTATGTTAAAAAACTTAAAATAATGATAATAATAAACCACCAGTCTATTTGCTTTCCATGCTATAATCTATAGTATTAGAAAAAATCGTCGTTACACACTGTTAACCGATTGAATTCACTGACCCTAATCTTATAAACTACAAGGTGAAGATCCATTCTCCCGCAAAGGGGGAGTTTAGAGTAGAGGTATAGGAAGTTTGCCCGGGTAATATACCTGCTCACTTTATCTACGTACCCGTTATTCAAGGAGAGTAATGGACCCCAAAACCTTAACCAGCCTCGATTGGTATAATATCAGGATAATCGTCCAAACGTTATGGCTTATTCTAACTTCTGTGGTGGTTTTCGGGGGAGCTTTTCTTTTTGCTCACGTCTTTCTACCCGGTCCCGTCCCATTTAGTAGGAGAGCAGTTCCGGGGCAAATGAAAACAGTTCCGCCTAAAAATCTGCGTCTTGTCCTGTATTTATTATCAGGAGCATCCTTAATTTTCGCTATTGTTATTACAGTACGGACTTTTAGCATACTAAACTCTATTATTACTTTTTATCCCAGGTTCTGGATGTAAGACCATGGATATTAACAGGATCATCACCCTCAGGAGAGAAGGTATCCTATGACCCTGTTAAAGACATTTATTGCCTTCTTCATCTTCTGGGGAGTGATTTTTGTTAGTGCGCTGGTTGATTTGCAACACCTGTTTGCCAGGCAAGTCCTCAGAAACAAGCTAAGGTTCATAATTATATCGTTAGTATTCGGTATAGTGGTAATAGGACTTCTGGCAGCCTTTGCCAGCGCTAAAGCCTCACAGCAGCTACCACAACAACCAGTTGCCTTCCCCCATACCATCCATGCCGGCAAATTGGGTATTGCCTGTACTTTTTGTCATCGAACGGTCCAGACCGAACCAGTTGCCAGCATCCCCTCGGTAGAGCAATGTATGTTCTGCCACCGGGTCGTGGGCAAGGAAAAACCGGAAATAGCTAAATTAGTAAAAGCCGCCGATGCCGGCACTCCGCTAAACTGGCTGCGGATAAACCGGGTGCCTGATACTGTCCATTTTAATCATGCGTCTCACATCCGGGTAAACATATCTTGTGCTATCTGTCATGGCCCGGTGGAAAAAATGGTAAAAATTAAACCGGTGCGCAATTTAAAGATGGGCGATTGCGTGGAATGTCACCGTTCCAATAGCGCTCCAACCGGCTGTTCAACCTGTCATTATTAGGAGTTTTTAATTGCCTAAGTTCACCCGACGAGAAATACTCAGGTTAACCGGGCTATCAGCCGTCGGCGCTTTCGTTTTACAGGCTTGCGGCTACAGTAAAACTGAGCTTCAGGCGCAAAGCTCAGTGAAAATGCCTGAAGACCTGGTTACCGGACGCGATACCTGGTATGCCACAATATGCCAGGAATGTCCCGCCGGTTGCGGGACTATCGTCCGTGTATTGGAAGGCAGGGCTAAAAAAATAGAGGGTAATCCCTTTCATCCCGTAAACCGGGGTAAGCTCTGCGCCCGCGGCCAGGCGGCGCTTCAAGCCCTTTACCACCCCGACAGACTTAACACACCTTTACGCCGCACAGGTGAGCGGGGTTCGGGGCAATATAAGGAAATAGGCTGGGATGAAGCGCTGAGAGAGGTAACGCAAAAGCTTGCCCAACTACAGGAGCAAAAACTGGCCGATACCGTATTGCTGGTTACCCGGCCCCTACGGGGTCATATAGCCAGAGTTACACAGCTATTTAGCCAATCCTATGGCTGCCAGCAGGTTGCCTACGAGCCATTGGAGCAGACTGTGCTCCATACTTCAATTAAGCAGTCCTTTGGCGCTGAAACTTTACCTGACTTTGACATATCATCCAGTGGATGTATTTTATCCTTTGGAGCAGACTTTTTGTCCACCTGGTTATCACCTGTACGCTATGGTTCAAACTATGGAGAATTCCGGCAAGGTAACCGTAAGCGGGGGACTCTTATTCAAATCGAGCCTCGTTTTTCTTTAACAGCCGCCAACGCCGATGAATGGGTCGCTATAAAGCCAGGCGCCGAGGGTATTCTGGCCTTAAGCTTGGCTTACGTGATAATTTCAGAGGGGTTGGCCGATCCCCGCGCTACCTCTGCGTTGACCTCCGGCCAGGGCGAAAAGGCTCTGGCCGACTATACGCCACAAAAGGCATCTCAGATAGTCGGCGTCCCCGAAAGCAAAATAAGAGAGTTAGCACGGAGCTTTGCCAAACCTGCCGGAGGCGGGACAGGACTGGCAATTGCAGGAGGTTCCGCAGCAGCTCACAGCAACGGGGCATTCAACCTCAAAGCAGTATTCCTCCTTAATTATCTGGTGGGAAACATCGGGAAACCCGGGGGATTACAGCTTAACCCAACCCCACCGGCCATAAGTTTAGCCGCAAAAGTTCCAGCCACACCATTCCAGGAGTGGCAGCGTTTAGCCGGTAGAATGGCCACCGGCCAGCCCAGGCCGGTAAATGTTGCACTTATTCATGGAGCGAACCCTGTCTACGGTCTCCCCGGAGCGGTAGACTTCACCGGGGCTTTACAAAAAGTGCCCTTTATTGTTGCCTTCAGCAGCTTTATGGACGAAACATCTGCTCAGGCAGATATTGTTCTGCCCATTAATGTGCCCCTGGAACAATGGGGCGCCGACATCCCCGAACCCGGCCCGGGTTTCCAGGTGGTCAGCTACCAGCAACCTGTAGTAAACCCTGCCGGCGACAGCCGGAGCTTTGTCGATTTGCTTTTGACGATTGGTAAAGCCATTAGTCCCGATATGTCGCAGGCTTTGCCCTGGGCTTCCCATCTGGAATGGCTCCAGAAAGATAGCCAGGAGCTTCAGAAACTCAGCCGCGGCTCGGTTAGAGATGCAGATTTCCCAACCTTCTGGAACAAACTACTTCAGAAGGGGGGCTGGTGGGATGAATCATTCTCGGCATTTAGTAAAGCTCCTTCAGTGCCTGTACCCCCTTTCCCCGAAGCTACAAACGCCGCCTTTTCCGGGGCTGAAAAGGAG
>JACVQG010000064.1 GCA_015661045.1 Dehalococcoidia bacterium
TATTCCGTTAAAACCGACACCCGAAAAGCCGTTGTTTCGCGAGACACTATTCACTACCAAATTCAGTGAAGAATTGTACAGGTCAATACCATGTGTTCCATTAGCTATGGCCCAGACTTGTAAGGTGTTACCACGGGAATTATTCAGGGCTACCCCTGAGAGTGTATTTTGGTGTGCGGTGCCTTGAATGTAGTTACCGGAGGCATAAGTTAAATATATGCCGCCTTGAGCGTTGTTAGCGGATATAACACCCGACAACGAATTGTTGCTGGCCTGAATCTCAATCCCGCTATATTTATTTTCGAAGGTATATATTTCCGATAGTATATTCTGCTCTCCGTTGAAAATCCAAAGACCACCATTTCCATTATCCCTGGCCAGGAGGCCTGTGACCCGGTTATTATACGAATCCGATATTACAAGCCCGTTATGTTCGTTAGAGAATACCCTGATATCCGAAAGAATATTTGTGTTCGAACCTGAAAGAAGGTCTATACCTGAATTCTTGGCATCTCTGACTTCAATGTTGATTATATGGCTGCCGATAACCCGGCGGAAATGTATACCTGACCCGGAGGTCTGAACAGCCTTATTGCCGATGATAAGCAGGTTTTCTACGGTAATCCGCTGATTGCCGGTTACCGGATCGTTGTTTACAATAGCCGCCGTATTGGTGCTGTTGGTAATAACCAGGCGGGTATTGTTACCAGCGCCCGAAAGAGTGGTATTTGAATTGAGAACAATGGCGGCTGATAGGTTGTATAAGCCCTCAAGGAGTAAAACTCGACCACCCTGTGGAGGCAATGAAGTTAGAGCCTGGTTGATAACTCTATCATCGTCTTTGCCTGTAGCAACATAGTCCGCCTTGCTGGCATTGGGGGAATTTATAGGGGCAATGGTACGGGTGATTACCAGACCGGGTTGGGATTGAGTAGGATTTGTTTGAGCTGAGACTTCAACTCCATAATAGGCGACCATAAGGATAGAAATTAAGAAACATGTTAAAAACTTATAGAGGATTCGGTTCAAGTTTACTTCTTTTCTTTTAAATACTCTTTTGTGTTGAAATTATAAGCTAAAACATAGTAAAAACAAAAGGTTCGTGAGTCTATTGTTGGGTTGAGAAAAGCCTGAAGTATAACGTTTAGAATAACCCTATACCCAGGTTTAAACCTGGGTATAGGGTTTACCAGCAACTTCAGATGTTGACTCTTCACTCACTAAAGTCGTATAACGTCAAGCTACTTCATGTCGAACACCATCTGAACGGAGACGCTCAGCTCCAGTTCGCCGGGGCTTATGGATGTAGGGGCGGCTTCTGACGCTGCCATAGCTACACCAAAGCTCCTTACATCCGCCTTGGGGACAAACCCCCCGCTTTCAGTTATGTACGTAACCTTACCCAGGGTCACCCCTGCAGCGGTAGTGATTTGTTTGGCTTTGTTCAGGGCGTCTTTAACTGCCATCTCACGGGCCTGGGCGCGGAACGGCGCTGCATCTTCTATGGTGAAGCCGATGCTGTTTATCCGGGTAAGGTCGCCGCCGCCGGCGGCGACAGCATCGATGATGGAGCCAGCATCATCTATCTTTCTGATTTTCACTGTTACGGTATTGCTCACACGATAGCCTACTATAACCTCCTTAGGAGGTGGCTTGTATTGGGGTTCAGTCGTCCCTCTGGGCGTGGGGACGGGTATGGCCTCGAGCCATTGTTTGATAGGTTGAATGTTGAATGTTTGTGTGCGAATATCTTTATCGGCGACATTCCTGGTTTTTAAAGCAGCCAACACTTTGCTCATAGCATCCCTGGCTGAGTTCTGGGCTTGAGCTACGGTTTTTTCCTGGGCCTCGATCCCCAGGCTCAAAACGGCTATATCCGGTACATATGTAGCTTTACCCTCCCCGTTTACCCATAGACCTGTCTGTTGAGATGAGGGTGGCATGATATAGGCAGTAGCCGGAGCGCCGGATGTGGGCGCTGCGCCGGGCGTGGAGCTTACACACGCAGAGAAAAATAGAGCCAGAACCAGCAGTGGACTTAAGATATACAGATACTTTTTCATTTTTTGTCTCCTTTTACAATTATTCTTTTTTCCCCCGGAGCCAGAAATAAGTCGTAACCGAGATTAAGATAAGGATGAACGCCATCAGGGCTATCTCAAACTGTCTTACCGGCCATAAGTAGTCCGGCGTCTGGGATGGTGTTTGAGAAGGTATGGGCGGTTCAGTGGTTGGCTGAAGAATTTCAGCCTGGGACTGCCCGTCCAGTACAGGTGAGGGTTGGGATACAGGGGGAGCAGCCTTGCCATCTGCCCCTGAAAAGGCTTTTGCTCCTGCCGCTCCAGCAGGGCTAACGGGTGGTATCCCGGCGGGCGAAGGACCTGGCATGGATGTAGCAGCGCTAGCGCCAGCCTCCCCGGGCGTTGCATCTCTACCAGCCGTTGGAGGCATTGGCGAAGGAGTCGGCATGGGTAAAGGGGCTTGCTGCATTTGGAACGCACCAATACCGGGTGTGGGGGTTGGTACTGGGGCTGGCGCGGGCTTGGGTACTGCCTCCGCAGCCTGGGGTGCTGCCGCTGGCACAGGGGTAGCCGCAACTCTGGGTGCCGGAGCCGGTTGACTGGCTGGTGCGGGTATGGCACTTGGAGTGGCCGTCGGCGATGCTGCCCTAACGGCTGATGGAGGAGGCGTAGGCATGGCAGCAGGAGCCGGCGCCATAAGGGGCTGGGGAACTGCCGGACCGAAGAAAAGACCCAGGCTGTCCCCGGCTATCACTGCCACCAGTAACACGGACACAGCTACTGTCGCCATTCTCAGCCTGTAAAAGGTGACCGGTCTTGGCGATAATTTTAGCGCCGGCATAACGAAAGACCTGGGTGTTTCAACCATGGGAAGATGTTTCAAGGCTTCAACAGTTGCCCGCAGGGAAGCCAACTCATCCCTGCACGCCAGGCAATCCTTGAGATGGGATTCCACCTTAGCCCGCTGCCCCACATCCAGACGCCCATCAAGGTACAGGGAAAGCCTTTCCTTTACCCATTTTTCGTTTTGTTGTCTCAGGAAACCAAACATCCCATTTTCCCTTCTCACTAATTAAGACGATTCTAACGCCCTAAAAGTTCCCCGTGAGATAACAACCAGTTCCGAAGGCTTTCCCTCCCCCGGCTTAGGCGGGAACGGACCGTTCCCAGGTTGCATCTCATCGTCCGGGCTATTTCTTCATAGCTCATGCCTATAGCATCCGAGAGAATAATTGCTAAACGCTGTTCGTGGGGTAGCTGTGCCAGCCCCCTCTGGAGTGATTCCTCCAACTCTAAAGACTTCTCATTGGTTACCAGGGTCGGGGAAGGGTCTACAAGCAGGTCTTCGTAGGAAGTTGTGGGATGACGGCGATTAGAGCGGAGGTAGTCCCGGCAGGTGTTGGCTACAATCTGTAAAAGCCAGGCTTTAAAGTTTTCTCCCCGGAAGCTCCCCAGCCCTTTCCAGGCGGATATAAAGGCTTCCTGAGTGGCGTCTTCGGCTGCCTGCGCCTGGCCCATAAAGCGGTAGGCAAGGTTATAGGCTAGCTTCTGATATTTCTCTACGAGCTGGTTAAAGCTGTTGCCGTCACCTTGCTTGCTAAGTTTAATTAACTGAGATTCTTCCACTGGCACATCCCAACGCCATTGTAACAGACATGGCGGTCATTTTCGAGAGAATTCCCCATGTCCACTTGCCTGAGCACTGTGAAGCATGAAAATAGCTTTCTCTGTCATGCTGGAGTCCGCCGAAGGCGTGACGAAGCATCTCAGGGTGGGGTAAGTCAAATCCGAAAAAAAGCCTTTCCACCCTGAGATGCTTCGTCGTCCCAATAACTTGTGACTCCTCCAGGATGACAAAAGGCGCTTATTTTCGAAAGAATGATGATGTCGCTGTTATTCCCGCCGTTGACTTATCTCCCTGCCTCTGCATATAATGAACCCACTCTGCGGGTTTATATTACTCAAAGAAGGAGGACTCCATGAAGGGTAAGGCAGCTATTTTTATCAAGGCGGGGAAGCCGATGGAGATCGTCGAATATCCGCTGCCAAAAGTGCAGCCGGGGGCTATGCTGGTTAAGGTCAAACGGGCCAACATTTGCGGCTCGGATGTTCACATGGTCCAGGGTGGGTTTAGCTGGGGTGGCCCGGAGCTACCCCATATAATAGGGCACGAAATGGTGGGGGAGGTTTACGAACTGGGAGCCGGTTTGACTTCCGATTCAACAGGCCAGCCGCTTAAGGTCGGCGACAGGGTAACGTACTGCTATTTCCGTCCCTGTGGCCGTTGCTACGCCTGCCTCCACGGCCAGTCCCACGCCTGCGCCGAAACCCTGGCCCGATTGGGCATGACCTCTGCCGAGCCGCCCCATTTTCTTGGGGCCTTCGCTGAGTATTACTACATTTATCCCGACCAGGTCGTTTACAAAGTACCCGATGAGCTCTCCGACGAGCTGGTGGCGCCGGCCAACTGCGCTCTATCGCAGGTTTTATACGGCCTGCACGAGGTACATGTCGAGACCGGGGACACCGTAGTGCTCCAGGGCGCCGGCGGGCTGGGGATAAACGCTATTGCGGTAGCCAGAGAGATGGGGGCCGGGATGGTAATCGTTGTGGAGCAGCACCCGGAGAGAATAAAGCTGGCTAAAGCCTTCGGCGCCGACTATATAGTGGATATAAACGAGTTTCCCACTCCGAGAGAACGGACCGGTCAGGTGCGGCGCTTGACGCAGGGACGGGGTGCAGACGTGGTTGCTGAACTAACCGGTATCCCACAGGTAGCGCGGGAAGGTATAGGTATGGTGAGGATGGGTGGCCGGTATCTGTGGATAGGCAACATCAATCCAGGAAAGATGGTGGAGATTGACCCTTCGGCGGTTATACTCGGGAACCGGACTATTGTTGGGACTGGCAGGTATGCGCCGTGGGCCCTGTACAGGGCCCTGGACTTCCTGAAACGGACAAAGGACAAATACCCCTTTGAATCAGTGCTATCACATTCATTCAAGTTGGAGGATATTAACGCCGCCTTTGAAATGGCAGTTAAGGGAAAGGTGACCAGGGCTTCAATAGTGCCCTAGTGCTCATTTGCGTTAATAAGCGTAATCATATTTCAACGATACACAGGCAGGGACGCCTGTGCCCCCGATATAAACAACTCCAAAATGATTATAACGTTAACATTCCCAACTAAGCCTGGTAACTTGAGAGCAATCTGCAATAGCTACTTCGGTAGCTTAGACAGCCCCTGACTCTCCACGAAAGATTCCAGTCGGTCGATTACCTGGGCCTCGTCGAACTCCCGGCGGTCGGCGGCATTGCCCTCGTAGGCTACGACGGGTATCCCGGCTTCAATCAGGGCTAACCGGTTCTCTAACATATATCCGCCTGTGCCCTTGCACCCGCGATTCAGGTGCATGACCACGCCCCCGGCGCGCCATTGCCCGTAAATCTGAAGTATCTGCTGGTTCTTGATTTCCACCGACCAGAAAGAGCCTTTATAGTTGACATTGCCCAGGAACATCCGGGCATAGAAACTGGCGGTGTCCTCACGGCTTTTAAGTTCGATTCCCAGCTCTTTAAAGGGGCGGGGCGCTCTCCATATTCCGTCGTCCCCTACATCCCAGTGGCCGGCCATGGAAAACATGTACAGGCCGCCCACCGATATAGCGCCATATTCCTGGAGAACGTTAAACAACCGCAGGAAATGCCAGGCTGGTATCCCTTCGTGGATATAGCGGTAACGCTCTGTTGCTAAAGCAGCGATGCCATCCCTAACCCGTTCCTCAACCTCAGCTTTCAGCTCCCGGTAAAATTGGACGCTTCGGTCGTCGCCGCGTAGTACCATAAGGGGAAGGAAGAGGTTCAACATAGCTTTCTGGTCGAGGGGTGCGGGGATATTCTGGTTGAGCAAGCATATCTCCGCCCAGGTGCGGCAAGCCTCCCAATCGTTGATTACAGCCCGGGCGAACCGTTCGTCATCATATTTCCGCCCCGAGGTTTTCTCTATCCAGGCTATAGCATCCAGAAGCTGACCCGCGAAGTATTTTATTCTGTGTTCGGTGCGTTCTTCTCCCCAGGGTCCCGGAGGCTGGTCAACGCAGTAAACGGGGATACCCATATATTGACTTAATAGCTGGTAAGCCTTCCCCTGCATATCGCAATTATGATGCTGGAGGAGCATGTCCGGTTTGGGGAAAGGGCCGCCAAAATAATACTTATCGAGGAGCATGGAGCCGAAATAGTTGCGCCAGTAGACACAGGCATCCCGTCCGAAACCCTCGGCCTCTGTGGCCTCCAGGCACGTGTAGGAGAAATCGGGGTCGGCGCCGATAGTAGCGCCGTAGGTCTCACCGCCGAACCAGACAACGTCTCCCATTCCGAAAGCCAGTATATTGAGTCCTCCCGATGATCCCCCCACTAACATCCTGCCCTGCTCCTTGGCGCCGGCCACATCCTTGTAATATTGCTGCCGGAGTTCCCGGCACTTGTTCCAGTTCTGTAATGGGCGTGTTTGATATATTCGGTCTAATTCCTGTTTCATAAATAAACCCTTATCCCCCGTTCATTGCATTAGGCTTAAAACCAGGTACTGTGTGATATATATGCCGTTTGTAAGGTCGCATCTGGACGGCAACCTGACCGGTTGAAGAAAAGATATGCGGACATGATAAACCCTCGCCCGTCCGGTTGTCAAACCGAATTGAGTTGAGGACTCCTGTCCAGTCTAAAGACATTTTGTCCCGCTAACCCGAATAACATATAATATTTTTAATGATATTGTGTTAGAAGGTTAAAAATATGGCGAACAGATTGATAAACGAGACCAGCCCATACCTGTTACAACATGCCCACAACCCTGTAGACTGGTATCCCTGGGGGGAGGAGGCGTTCCGCCATGCCAGGGAGAAGAATAAACCTATCTTTCTGAGTATAGGATATTCATCCTGCCACTGGTGCCACGTTATGGAGCGGGAGTCCTTTGAAAACGACCAAATTGCCGGTTTGATGAATGAGCTTTTTATTAACATCAAGGTTGACCGGGAGGAGCGGCCGGACTTAGACCAGGTCTATATGGCAGCCGTTCAGACACTGACAGGCCGCGGCGGCTGGCCGTTGAATGTTTTTATT
>JACVQG010000352.1 GCA_015661045.1 Dehalococcoidia bacterium
TCAGACGAGCGAATTCGTCTTTTGACCTGGCGCCACCGAGGAGTTCAAGGGATACCATAGGAGTCACCGCTGCCCGGTTCTCCTTTATTAATTGCTCCACCTTTTCTTTAACTTGAGGTACGTGTACCTTTCTACCCAATACAAGAAGCCACGTAGAGGTGTCAATAAGCACTATGTTAAGGCTCACTTCTAAGCCTTTCCAACTCCTCAAGAGTCATGTCCAGGTCATAGGTACCCAACTCCCGAATGAGAGCCTCACGATTCTTCACCCGAACCAACTCCCGAAGGGCTAGCTCTATAGCATCACGCTTTGTTTTCACTCCAGCTACCTCTATTGCTTCCCTCAGCAGGTCATCATCAATAACCACAGTTGTCTTCATGAGTCGTTCTCCATTATACAGCTTATTAAGGCATACTTATTATATGGCTTAATAATATGTATTGCAAACCCATATTACGTTATTCCGTCCAATTAATCTTTTTCAATCAATGCCACGCCCACAGCCCCCGGCCCCACATAAGTCCCTATCACCGGACCAAAACGGGAACGGTAAATCTCAACCCCGGGGAATGCTTTACCAAGCCGCTGTGCTACCTCCTCAACCGCCTCGTCATTCGTGCTATTGAACAGCGCCAGGGATTGTACAGCTTTAAAAGCTGAAGCTAATTCCACCAGCCGTTCCAGCCCTTTCTTGCGACTGCGCACCCTCTCTACTGGATGCACCTCCCCGTCTTTTACGCTGATGATGGGCTTTATCTGAAGCAGGCTACCCAGAAATGCCTGGGCTTTGCCAATTCTTCCACCCTTTTGCATGTATTCCAGAGTATCCACCAGGCCGAACAGGTGAATTTTAGGAATAGCATGGAACACCCAATCCTTAATATCGTAGGAAGTAGCTCCCGCAGCAGCCATCCGGGCCGCGCCGATAGCCAGCAACCCCAGCCCCATCGAGGCCTGCTGTGAATCCACTACCTCGATGCGGTAATCTTTACCAACCTGCTCTTTTCCCAGCAAAGCCGAGCTATGAGTAGCGCTTAGTTTACTGGATATATGAATAGATACGATTTCTCGGCTCTCTTTTGATAATCCGGAATAGGCTGCTGCCATATCGCCTGGCGAAGGGGCAGAAGTCTTGGGAAGAATTTTCCCTGTTGTCAAACGATGGTAAAACTCATCCGCATTTATATCTACGCCATCCTTGAACACTTCGGTGTCAAAATGCACGTAAAGAGGTACGACGGTTATTCCAAGCTTACCCGCCACCTCCTTAGATAGGTCAGCCGTGCTATCGGTGACAATTTTTACAGTCATGATCCCCCCTACTCTATAGAGATTATAAAAGGATAGTGAGGCTGCCCCCCCTCCACCGTTTCCACCTGAGCATCGGGCGCTTGTTGACGCAAAATGGACTCTATCGGCAGCCTGGCAACAGCAGATACTCCTTCGCCGGAGTAGATAGTTATGGTCTCGGCTTTAGCAATGTTTAAAAAACCTAATGACTTAACCAGAGCATTTGATAAACTATCGTCCCAGGCAACCAGTTCCTCATCTACGAGGCCAATTGCCTGGCCTTGTTCAATACGCTGCCCGCAGCACTCCGAGGGGCGAACGGCATAGGTAAGAGCCACCGTTTTAACAGACACTTTTGCTTCTTGCATGGCTTGGCTATTAGCCTGGATGTCAGCCTCTGGATTGAAAGCCAGCACAGCCGATATCCCTTGAGGTATCGTCGCTGTAGATACGACTACCACCTGTTTACGGGTGAGCGATTGTACCTGGTTAGCCGCCGGTATAATATTCTTATTGTTGGGTAAAAGTATAACATTATCCGAGGGGACTGATTCAATTGCCTGCGCAAGCTGCTGGACACTGGGATTCATGGTATCGCCTCCATGGACAATGGCAGCTATGCCCAGGCTTTGGAATACCTTGACCAAACCTTCGCCGGAAACTACTGCAATAATAGCTATGGGCACTGTTGGAGCAAATACGGATGGCTCTCCCTGTTCCTGGTCCCTGGTTTTCAGTTTTTCCTTATACTCACGATATTGGTCATCCATATTATGTATCTGTATTTCATGAAGCGTTCCTAGCCGGGTAGCCAGGTTCAAGACAATCCCCGGCTTATAAGTATGGATATGTATTTTTAAAGTATTGAGGTCCCCGACTACCATAAGGGACTCCCCCTTGGCCTCTAACCGCTTTCGTATTTTCTCGATGCTCAACCCCTGGCCATGAATCAGGAATTCGGTACAATAACCGTAGGGTTTTTCGGGTTCCACTTCAACAGCAATAGTTTCTTCTCTACCTGTTTCCAAGGCGGCTGAAGGAAGATCGCCGTCTTTTAGAGTAATCTCGCCCCGAAGATAGCGTAACATGCCATCCAAAAGAACATAAATGCCCTGCCCCCCGGCATCGACCACCCCAACCTGCCGTAGAACAGGTAACAGAGTTGGCGTCCTGGATACCGATTCACGGGCTGCCCTTACTGCCGCATTGAGCACATCAATCAGACCTTGATGGTCGGAGCGTAAGGCATCCCGGGCTGCAATAGCAGTCTCCCGGATTACAGTGAGCATAGTACCCTCTACCGGCCGGGACATACTTTTATAAGCGAACCTTGCCCCCTCTTCCAGACCCGAAACGAAAGACAGACTATCGAATGTCTCTTTGCCGCTAAGCCCTTGGGCCAGTCCCCGTAATATCTGAGACAGGATCACACCACTATTGCCG
>JACVQG010000353.1 GCA_015661045.1 Dehalococcoidia bacterium
CGGATTACCGCTCTAAAGTATCTCCTGGCACTTGTGCTGATCACTGCTGTTGCTGCCTGCACCCAGGAGCCAAAAAACCCTCTGCCAGTACCGGCCCAGGGCACGCCTACACTAAACCCTTCAGTGGCTACCCCGACGCTAAGCCGTCCAACAGTATCACCTGCTCCAACGGCATCACCGACACCGGGCCGTCCATCGGCTTCACCCGCTCCGGCGGCAACCGCGGCTCCAACTGCCTCTTTTACATTCAAGAACGAGCTTATTGCCTTTGATTACGGGACCGCCTGGCGGCTCAGTGGAACCTCTGAAAACTCCGTTACTCTGGGCTTGAAAGAGAAGCCGGGGGATGTGTTCCTATCTGTAAAATGGCTCCCCGGCGACCAGTCCCGTAGCTCCGATGTCCAGCGGCTATATGAAGAACGGCTGGGTATGGTAGCCCGTGAGGTGAAGCGGCTGGATGACATCACAATCGGGAATATTACGGCTACAAGGTACGCGGGCCTTATCCGCAAGGGCAATCAATCAGTGGTCACCCTCAATGTTCTCTTCCAATCAGGCAGTGTCCTGTATATGGCAACATATACAGCTAACTCTGTAGACTTCCCGGCTTATTCTGCCGAGGCAGACAGGGTAATAAAAAGCCTCCGCGTACCCTGATAGTCAATTAATACAAACGCACAAAAGCCTGAAGCATCATTTATGGAAGATTCGTCTCGTCATTGCGAGCGAAGCGAAGCAATCTCATCACCTTGAGGCTGTTTACTCATCCAAAAGCGGAGATTGCTTCGTCGCCGTGCTCCTCGCAATGACGAGTGGTACGGTATTACTTTTTACATCGGTATTAGTTTGTCCGATTAAGCTGGACACTGTATAATTGGAATGTGAAGGCAAAACCTCTTCACGAGTGGCGTGTCAGCACGGCTGAAGCTAAAGAAATCCAGTTGCGTCTGGCTGGCCAGGTATCCAGAATAAATGCCATCAACAATCCCAAATTTGTAGCCGGGGTGGACTTATCGCCGCCGGATAAAGAGGGGATAGCCAGGGGCGCAGTGGTGGTGTTGCGTTTGCCTGGGTTGGGCCTTGTAGAGGTCCAGACGGCAATAGCGAAGCCGGGTTTCCCGTATGTGCCGGGGCTTCTCTCTTTTCGTGAGGCCCCTGTAATTTTAGCGGCCTGTGAAAAATTAAAACTCTCTCCAGACTTTATTCTGGTGGATGGGGTATTGCCAGCCATCTGGGAATGCTTCTTGACATACCGAGTATTGGTTGTGCCAAGTCTATTCTGGTGGGGAAGAATGAGGAAGTAGGATCTGAAATAGGAAGTTGGTCTCCTTTGATGGATAAGGGAGAGCTTATCGGGGCTGCTTTGCGGACGCGTAAGGGGGTAAAGCCGGTTTATGTATCTATCGGCCATAAAGTAGACCTGGAATCTGCCATTCACTGGGTGCTGGCGTGTTGCCGGGGATACCGGCTCCCGGAGCCTATAAGATTGGCGCATCTGGCGGCAGCGGGTAGGTTAGAATAACGGAATATGAATCTAATGACCCCCCCTACCCCCCTTTACGTAAAGGGGGCAGTCCCGATAAATCGGGACGGGGGTTTTCGACCATCGGCCGAGTTCCGATGCATCGATGGGCGAGGTTTGGAATTTATCAATATCGTGGTTTGGACACGACTAAAATGTAAATATAATTACCCCTCACCCCGTTCGCCTAGCTCAGGGCAGGCTTAGTCCTCTCCCCTCGGGGGCGAGGAGATTTGATATATCAGGAGGTTTAATGCAGGAACTTAAGAACAGGCTGGGCGCTCTCGATGAGCGGATTAACAATTTAATGGTGCATCTTTGACGTCGCCGGACGAGAAGGAAAAATAGCTCAAAAGGAGCAAGAGAGTCTCCAGCCGGATTTCTGGGGTGACCCAATACAGGCACAGACTACTCTCCGCTGGCTGGCCCGGGAGAAGAAGTTCATTGATACGTGGCGAAACATCGAAAAGAATGCTTCTGAGATGGTTGGCCTATTCGATATAGCCATGCAGGAAAACGATACTGCAATGGCTGAGGAAATCGGAGCCGAGGCAGCCAAGCTGGCAGGCCAGGTGGATCAGCTAGAGCTCCAGATGATGCTCCGCGGTGAGTATGACTCCCGCAATGCAATCCTTAACTTATCTTCGGGGGCGGGGGGAACCGAGGCCCAGGACTGGACGCAGATGCTTCTGCGCATGTATCTACGGCTTGCGGAAAGATGGGGTTATAAATCTGAGGTATTAGATACCAATCCCGGTGAGCAGGCGGGTTTAAAGAGCGCGGTATTGGAGATGAAAGGCGATTTTGCCTTTGGCTACCTCCGCTCGGAGCATGGGGTACACCGGCTGGTACGCCTCTCGCCTTTTGACTCCGATCACGCCCGTCATACCTCTTTTGCTATGGTAGAGGTGATGCCCGAGGCCGAGAAGGATGTTGACATAAAGATAAACCCCGATGACATCAGGATGGAAGCCTACCGCTCCCGGCATAGTCGTCACGCAGCAGAGTGAGCGGTCTCAGCTTCAAAACAAGGAGATTGCCTTAAGGCTACTTCAGGCACGCCTGCTGGAAATAGAGCTGGCCAAGAAGGCGGAGGAACGGGCCAAGCTAAAAGGGGAGCATGTAGCTGCCGGGTGGGGTAATCAGATACGGAGCTATGTTTTGCACCCTTACAAAATGGTAAAAGACCATCGCACTGACTATGAGACGAGCAATGCCCAGGCAGTGCTGGATGGGGAACTGGATGAGTTTATCCATTCTTACCTTCGTTCAAGGTTGGGAGGAGAATAATGCTAAAAAGGTTATTTATGAATCAACGACTCAGGTGGAAATCCGGGGCATGTCTACCAAAGGCATCTCTTAAAAAGGGGCTTTTATTATTTTTTGTTGCCTTGTGGCTTCTTGGGTTGGCTTTCCCCGCCCCGGCGGAAGCGCAGGCGGCCATACAGCTACGTTACAAGCTGGATAGATTGACCTGCGTCTCTTCGGTGGTAAGCGAAGCCTGGCCTGAGTTTACTCCAGCTACAAAAGTAGATACCAGTTGGGTATGGCAGATGAAAAAGACCGGCGGCCTTCCGCCGGGAGCCAAGCTGGAATATAGCTGGTTAATTGAGGATGCCCAGGGGAGACGGCTGGAAACGCCTCCTGCGAACCTGGCTTTCGATGACACCCGCTTCCCGTGGCAAAACATTAAGGACGGCCTGATTACCCTCTACTGGTATGAAGGGGACCAGAATTTTGCCCAGAGACTGTTATCTGCAGGCCAGAAGGCATTACAGCGCATGGCTACAGAAACTGGCACCAGGCTGGACCGGCCTGTAAGGATATATATATATAATAGCTCGGAGGCAGTAAACCTGGCCAGCGTTGCCTGGGGTGAAACAACCGTAGCCCATGAGCTAACCCATGTACTTACCAATCAGTTAACACAGAGTTGCTATGGAGGCATACCCACCTGGCTCAGCGAGGGGCTTTCCACCTATGCCGAGGGTGAACTGGAGACAAGCCAGCAACGGAGGCTTCAGCGGGCTATAAGTGACAATAGTATATTTTCCGTCCACACCCTTTCCGGACCTTTCCCTGCCCAGACCGACCTGGCCCTCCTCTCCTACGCCCAGAGCTATAGCGTGGTGAAATTTCTGATTGATAAATTTGGCGGCGCCAAAATTGTAGCCTTCCAAACTGCCTTTAAAGAAGGGTTGACGGATGATGAAGCGTTAAATAAAGTCTACAATCTGGATACTGATAAGCTGGATGCTCAGTGGCGGGCAAGCGTGGGCGCGCCTCCCCGTCCTGCTGCGACTCCGGCCACAGCGCCGACTGTCACGCCACGACCGGCTACTCCATCTCCTGCGGTAACGCCGGCGCCTACTCCAGCGGTACCAACTCCGGCAGTACCCGGTCCAACTCCGACGCCACTTGTATTAACACCGGTGTCTACTCCAATTCCGACACCATCTATAGTGACGCCGGTCCCCACTCTAGCGCCGGTGCCTACACCGGCTCCAACGCCAGCAGCTTCCAGGGGATTTTTAGGTTGCAGGGCTGCGGCGGCTACTTCCAGCGCCCCCGTTCATAAACCGGAATGGGGAAGCGGGATGTTAGCCTTTGGGTTTGTTGCCTTCGGACTTACATTATTTGGCTGGATAAAGAGGGGACGAAGATGAAAACTAAAATACTTGAAAACAAAAAGGGATATCAAAACAATATGATAATCAGACTACTGTTATTAAGTGTTCTGATATTCCTACCCATTTTAACTAGCTGTCTCCCTTCAAAGGAGGGGATATATGCTGATGGGCCTTCTCCAGCGTCAACCCCGGCTCAAGTTGCGGGTTTCTATCAGAGCATGACCTATGGTTTTTCAGTTCGTTTCCCGACCAACTGGACTTCAAAGGAGACGGGCCAGAGGGAACCGGTAGTGGAAATCCGGGCGCCCGGGCAATTCCCGGCTGTTCTTATCTCTGTGAGCTATATAGATACAACCGGCCCCCTTAAAGACCTGGCAGCAGCCCAACTATCCGGCAGAAAAGAGGGGCTGACCAATTTCGCTATAGTCAAAGAAGCTGACGCCACTATCGGGGATGTACCGTCATATAGCATCGAATATACCTGGGATTCCCGCGGCACTCCGGCTAAGGGACGTCTGGTGGTAATTCTTCGTGGCTCCCAGCTTTATCAATTTGACATAATAAGTCCGGTCACTAGCTATGATAGCCAGCTAAATACTATAAATTCTGTTGTTACCAGTTTCCGGTTGGAAGAGGCCCAGCCCTTTGGCATCCCCCGGAGCCAGGCGTTAACTCTGGCGAGCGATGGGCCGCATACATTAGACCCTGCCCAGTCCAGAGAACTTCTTTCCCATAGCTTTGTTACCCAGGTTTTCAGCGGGCTGGTGGCCTTTGACAAGGATATGAACCTGATTCCGGACCTGGCTGAAAAATGGGTAATCAGTCCCGATGGGCGCACCTACACCTTCTCTCTAAGGCGAAATGCAAAGTTTCATAGTGGCAAAGCTGTAAAGGCCAGCGATGTAAAGTATTCGTGGGAGCGGGCAGCCACCCCGCAGACAGGTTCCATGACAGCGGCTACCTATCTGGGCGATATTGTCGGGGTCAAGGATATGCTCGCCGGGAAAGCCAGGGAGCTTAGCAGCGTGAAGGCGATAGACGATTATACTCTTGAAGTTACCATCGATGCTCCCAAGGCATATTTCCTGGCTAAACTTTTCTATCCGGTGGCTTATATTGTTGACCGGGCCAATGTGGAGTCCGGAGGCAAGGAATGGTGGCGTAAACCTAACGGCACCGGCCCCTTCAAGCTGCGGCAGTGGCTGCCTGATGAGCTGGTTATCCTGGAGCGATATCCTGATTTTTACCGAACGCCATCCACCCTGAATTATATCGTCTTCCGTTTATTCAGCGGCATCCCGATGATGATGTATGAGAACAACGAAATTGATACAGTGACAATCGGCGGGGGGAATATTGACAGGGCTCAGGA
>JACVQG010000065.1 GCA_015661045.1 Dehalococcoidia bacterium
TTTTACGTTAAGCTCATCCCGTATCTGTTCAGACATCACTTCAACATTTTGTGGTTCTTTGCCGGATATAACGGAAATGCAAACTTCTTTTATGGGCTGGCGGACTTTAATTCCTGCTACACTCCTGGCGGCGCGGCCCAGACTGCATATTGAAGTTATAGCCCGGGTATTTGCCGAAAGCTCCTCGTCAACTAGGGCAATGTTGGCAACAGGATAGTCTGCCAGGTGTACGCTTTCCGGCGCTTCCGGATATACCGACCGAACCAAATTTTGATATATCTCTTCAGCCATAAAAGGTGTGAACGGAGCTAAAAGTTTACATAAAGTTACAAGGCACTCGTAAAGGGTGGCGTAGGCCGCCAGTTTATCCGAGTCGTTTTCGCCCTTCCAGAAGCGGCGGCGGCTGCGCCGCACGTACCAGTTAGAGAGGTTGTCCACGAAATCGGCGATGGCCCTGCCGGCAGTGGTGGGGTCGTAGTTGTCCAACCGTTCCGTTACCTGTTGTATTAAAGAATTTAGCTCGGAAAGAATCCACCTGTCCAGTTCAGGCCGCTCTTTTGGTTCGGGGACCGAAGCTGTTACTGGATTATACTTATCTATTAAGGCGTAGGTAACAAAGAACGAGTAGGTATTCCACAGGGTGAGCAGGAACTGCCGCTGCACCTCGGTAACCTGATTGGTGTCAAAACGGCGCACATTGCCCGGTGAGGAGGCGGTTAGCATATACCAGCGCAGGGCATCGGCGCCCCGTTCTTTTATAACCTTCCACGGGTCAACCACGTTGCCCCGGGCCTTGCTCATTTTCTCGCCTTTGGCATCCAGTATAAGCCCCAGGCAGATAACATTCTTATAGCACAGTTCACCTTTTACCAGAGTGGACAGGGCATGGAGAGTATAGAACCAGCCCCGTGTCTGGTCCACTGCCTCACAGATATAGTCAGCGGGGAACCACTGGTTAAACCCATCCATATCCTTAATTTGATAGCATTCATTGACATCCGATTTAAAGAAAGGGTAGTGCCACTGCGCTAAGGGCATGGCCCCGGAGTCGAACCAGCAGTCCAGCACCTCTGGCACACGGCGCATGGTACTGCCACATTTGGGGCAACTGTATGTTACCTGGTCTATATAGGGGCGGTGTAGGTCTAAATCCTCGCTCCACCCTTGTAATCCAGACCTGGTTTTTAATTCTTCACGACCTCCGATGCATTCCTCATGGCCACACCCCTGGCAACGCCATACAGGTAGCGGTGTTCCCCAGTATCTCTCCCGCGAAAGCGCCCAGTCTACATTATTGCGCAACCAGTCGCCAAAACGTCCCTCTTTGATATGGTCAGGGTACCAGTTTATCTTCTGGTTGCCGTCTATCAATTCCTGTTTCTTGGCCGAGGTGCGGATATACCAGGAGGGCTTGGCGTAATACAGGAGTGGAGAGCTACAACGCCAGCAGAAGGGATAGGTATGTTTAATGCGTTCGCTGCGGAAAAGGAGGCCGCGGGCCGCTAGGTCTTTGTTGATTTCCTTGTCAGCATCTTTTACGAATTTCCCGTCCCATGGATGAAGTCCTTTTAACGGTAACATTTTGCCAGCCAAATCCACTGTTTGGATAACGGGCAAACCCTTGGATTTCCCCAATTCAAAGTCGTCTGCCCCAAAAGCAGGAGCGATGTGTACGATGCCAGTGCCGTCCGTCATGGAAACAAAATCTGCAGATACCACTCTGTTTCTTGAAGGTATGTCAATTACTTTTGTAGAACTAATAGGAGGCTCCATGTACGTTTCTGCCCACCCCATTACGTAAGAGATGGGCTGGGGTTCGTAAAGCCGCTCATACGACAGTCCCACCAATTTTCTACCAGGAAACCTCTGGGGTGCCGGAAAGTACTCTTTAACATCTTTGATTAAGAACTTGCGAGCAGCAGGATTTAAGACTAAGCTTTGAAGTTGATAGGCAAAAATTAGATATTCTTTGGTATTGTCCTCGTAGTTTACTTCATATAGTAAATATTCATCATTTTGAGCCACCGCTAGAGCTGCGTTGCCTGTTAAAGTCCACGGTGTCGTAGTCCAGGCTAGCAAATAGGTTGGAATATTTGGATTGTAGTTTATAACCGGTGCACACGAGGCTTTTAACGTTTGCTCCGTTATTTCGGCCTTGCTTTGCTGCCAATCAACTTTGAACTTTACATAAACCGAAGGGTCGTCGGCATCATCCTTGTAACCCAGAGCTACCTCGTGGGAGGATAACGATGTGCCGCAGCGGGGGCAGTGGGGCGTAACCCGGAAACCCTGATATAGCAGCTTCTTATCCCACAGATTCTTGATTATCCACCAGCCGGTCTCGATGTATTCGTTCTTAAGGGTTACGTAGGGGTTTTCCAGGTCAACCCAGAAACCGATGCGTTCGGTCAGTTCAATCCATTTATCTAGATATTTGAAAACACTATCGCGGCAGTGTTTATTGAATTTTTCAACCCCATATTCCTCGATCTGAGTCTTGGAGGTGAAACCCATCGACTTTTCCACCTCTAGCTCCACTGGCAAGCCGTGGGTATCCCATCCGGCGCGCCGTGGCGCATAGAAGCCTTTCATTGCTTTATAGCGGGGCATAATATCCTTGAAGACGCGGGCCAGCACATGGTGGATGCCGGGGTTGCCATTAGCTGTCGGCGGCCCCTCATAGAGGATGAAGGGATCCGCCCTCTGGCGTTGGTCAACGCTTTTTGCAAAGATTTCCCCCGCTTTCCACAAGGCAAGGATGCGCTCTTCCTGGGCTGGAAAATCTACCTTACTGCTTACCGGTTGAAACATAAACTCCTTACACCTAAAGACTTTCAATAGTCATTGCGAATCCCTAATTGGGCCGAACTAATCCTCCTATATCCCCCTTATTAAGGGGGACTAAGGGGGATCCCGAAATGGCCTCCTCTTTCACAGTATGACAGTAACCAAAAAACAGAGGCCCGCCCCTTAAGGGGCGGGCCTCTAAACCCGCTATACCACCCTGGAATCCCTCTGTTAAAACAAAAGGGAAATAAAGGCACTTCCTAAAATCAGGTTTATGCCCCTGTCCTGCTAACGGAGGACAAATCCGTCCCAGCCTAATTTCCTGAAAAAGGATTTCGATGGGCAGCTCAGGAGGGATATTCGCCAGGGCTGGTCACGTCTGCTTTCACCTTATCAGACTCGCTATACCACGACTTGTCGGGGTTTTAGTGCCAGGACCTGGTTACTCGTCTCCGTCTCCGCTTTTATACCTTAGGTTAGCAGCCGAGGATTGGGATGTCAAGGGGGAGTACCGAAGCGTGTCGGTGTACAAGGCTGCAAGAGTGATGAGCCATAATTAGTATGTTCTTGGCCTCGTCCGAATTAGAATAAAAGGCGTTATACAGTAAAATTTGTATGTCTACACAGTACCCCAGACTGAAGTCTGGGGCATAGATATAAAAACCCTATGCCCAGGGCTGAAGCCCTGGGTACTGTAATCCACCGATTAGAAAATATCGGCAATATTGGCGATGCGTGGTGGATGGCGTATTATTAAAGAGGAGTTTAATAATGGACACGGTACTCTTCAGAAAAAACAAACGGGTTAAGCTGGAACTGGCCACCGGTGGGGTTAGCGCCAACAAGGGGAGGAAAACGACCAAATACGTTTTCTGCAGGATGATCCTGTTAGCCTTATTATTATTTGGCATGATTCTTGGCTGCATACCATTGACTTTGTCGTATCACCTATTGGGCCATATTTACCTCGATAAAGCTGAGTGGGATAAGGCGATTGCTCAGTATACTAGGGCCATCGAGGTTGACACTAAGGATGCCGTGGCTTATAACAACCGGGGCTTAGCTTATCGACAGAAGGGACAGTTGGATAACGCGATTGCTGACTATAGCAAAGCCATTGAGATTAACCCGAGAGATGCCGTAGCATATTACAACCGGGGCTACGCTTATGGTCAGAAGGGACAAATGGATACGGACATCGCTGATTACAGCAAAGCTATCGAGATCAACCCTAAGTATGCCAAGGCATATTACAGACGGGGCTTAGCTTATCGCGAGAAAGGGCAACTGGATGCGGCGATTGCCGACTATGACAAAGCCATCGAAAACGACCCCAAATATTCGATGGCATATAACAACCGTGGCTATGCTTACATACAAAAAACGCAGTTGGATACAGGAATTGCTGACCTTAACAAAGCCATCGAGCTTGACCCTAAATACGCCAGGGCCTATGCCAACCGGGGTTATGCTTACGGCCAGAAGGGGCAATGGGATTCGGAAATTGCCGACCTTGACAAGGCCATCGAGCTTGACCCTAAATACGTCGCGGCATATGGCAACCGAGCCTACGCTTACAGCCAGAAGGGGCAATGGGATACGGCGATTGCTAATTATGATAAGACCATCGAGCTTGATCCTAAATACGCCGAGGCGTACAACAATCGGGGCCACGTTTACGGCCAGAAGGGGCAATGGGATACAGCGATTGCTGACTATGACAAAGCCATCGAGCTTAACCCTAAGTTTGCAGCGGCATATGGCAACCGAGCCCTTGCTTACGGCCAGAAGATGCAGTGGGATATGGAGATTGCTGATCTTAACAAAGTGATCGAGCTTGACCCCAACAATGCCATAGCATATAACAACCGGGGTTATGCTTATGGCCAGAAGGGGAAGTTGGATACAGCGATTGCCGATTATGACAAAGCCATCGAGCTTGACCCTAAATACGCCAGGGTATATGCCAACAGGGGCGACGCTTACGGTCAGAAGGGGCAATGGGATGTGGAAATTACTGACCTTAGCAAGGCCATTGGGCTTGACCCTAAGGATGCCCTGTCCTATAACAGCCGAGGATACGCTTATAACCACAAGGGGCAGTCGGACTTGGCGATTGCTGACCTTAACAAAGCCATCGAGCTTGACCCCAAGTTTGCCGCGGCGTATAACAACCGGGGCTATGCTTATGGCCAGAAGGGGCAGTTGGATACAGCGATTGCCGACTATGACAAAGCCATCGAACTTGACCCTAAGTACCCCGTAGCATATGACAACCGGGGTTATGCTTACGTCCAGAAGGGGCAGAAGAACTTGGCAATCGCCGACCTTAATATGGTTATCAGCCTATCGCGAGACGCGGGGTTGACCCAGCAAGCCAAACAGAAGCTGGCGGAGCTTCAAAAATGAAGAGTTTGCTAGTACTCCAAGCAAAACAAGCGCTTATAAGCCTGCCAACATGCCCCAAAGTGTCCATCCAGAGCAAACATGTCGATCAAGTACACTGGCGCTGCCGCCTTCAACTGGGTGAAACATCTTCACTTTGGCTAGATTCAATAGGTAATGGATTTTATGGGACTCACCCCGTGTTTGACACCCCTAAGCTGCCCCTGATATAATTGCCCTGTATGTCTGGTAAAAGAACGCAACAAAAAAGGGAGATATAAAGCAACATGCTAGAAGGCAAAAGTATTGATCCCGCTACTTTAGAATTACTGGAAATAGCCGAAGCCGAGGGAATGCCCACCGCTTTCTCCCGCTGTGAGACTATTAAACCCTGTCCGATTGGACGCGAAGGTAATTGCTGCAAACACTGTTTTATGGGACATTGTCGCCTGGTTGGTAAGACTACCACGGGTATATGCGGCGCTACTCTGGAGACGGTGCAGGCCCGGAACTTTACCCGCGCCGCCGCGGCTGGCTCCGCTTCCCATAGCGACCATGGCCGGAATATGGCCATGACCTTGATAGCTGTCGGCGAGGGCAAGGCCCCCGGGTTCCAGGTCAAAGACGAGAAGAAACTGAGGCGGGTAGCCGGTTACCTGGGTGTTCCCACAGATAAGCGAACTACCCAGGAGATTGCCCTGGATGTGGGTAAGACTGCTTTAGCGGAGTTTGGAAAACAGGAAGGCGAACTGCTGTATCTCAAACGGGCCCCTCAGAAACGGCAGGAGATATGGCGCAAACTTCAGATTGGTCCGCGCGGCATAGACCGGGAGGTCACTGAGGCTATGCACCGCACTACAATGGGCGTTGACCAGGATGCAGAGCATATTCTCCTTCAGGCTATGCGGGTATCTCTGGCCGATGGCTGGGGCGGTTCGATGCTCTCCACAGACATCAGCGATATTTTATTCGGCACCCCTACGCCTGTTATGGGGGCTTTTAACTTCGGTGTGCTCCAGGAGGACCAGGTAAATCTTGTTATCCATGGCCATGAGCCTACCCTGGCCGAGTTAATCGTGGTTATGGCCAACGACCCGGATTTGCTGAAATACGCCGAATCCAAGGGCGCCAAGGGTATAAATATAGTTGGCATGTGCTGTAGCGGTAACGAGTTGCTTATGCGACATGGTGTTCCCATGGCCGGCAACTTCCTCCAGTCCGACCTTATTATGGCCAGCGGCGCTGTAGAGGCTATGGTCGTGGATTACCAGTGTGTGATGCAGGGTATGCAGGCCGCCGCTGAGCATTATCACACTAAAGTTATCACCACATCCCCCAAGGCCAAGATTACCGGCGCTACCCACATCGAGTTCGATGACCACCGGGGAATTGAGATTGCTAAGCTTATCATCCGCACCGCAATAGACACCTTCCCCAATCGTAAAAAAGTACATATCCCTAACTATATCGAACCGGCGATAGTGGGCTTTTCTCACGAATACATTGCTTACATGCAGGGCGGCTCCTACCGTGAGTCCTTCCGACCGCTCAATGATGCCATCATGAACGGGCGAATTCGGGGGCTGGCCGGTGTGGCAGGGTGCAATAACCCCCATACCATGCACGACAATGCCCATGTAAATATTATTAAAGAGCTTATCAAGAACGATGTGCTGGTAGTCACTACCGGCTGTGCCATCGCCGGCGGCAAGCACGGTATGTTGACGCCGGAGGTAATGGAATTTGCCGGTCCTGGATTAAGAGAGGTTTGCCAGGCAATTGGCATCCCGCCGGTATTACATATGGGTTCCTGTGTGGACAATTCCCGCATACTCACTGTGCTCAGCCAGTGCGCTACCGAGGGTGGTCTGGGTGAGGATATCAGCGACCTGCCCGGAGTCGGTATAGCTCCTGAGTGGATGAGCGAGAAAGCTAAGAGGTCACTCGAATGATCAGCGAAGGCTGGGAGGAAAAGACGGGTGGTAAACTGGAGTTCGAGGCTGACTGGCGGAAGATTGTCGAGAAGTCCCTCGCTCACATAGATGCCAAACGCAAAGCGCTGAAGCTGGAGGAGTACAATCCTCAGAGGTATGCCCAAAGCGCGGCCTATAGGCCAGCCGATTATCTATCTGAAGATGATTTCCGGAAGGGAAAATATACCCTGTCTAGCAAATAGAGCCTGACGCTTCGTGATGGGCTTAATCGGCCCGCCCCCGATTTATCGGGGGCGGGCCGTAGTGTTTGATTTATTAACTTTGTATTCTGGCATTCAGGAAAATGCCATTTTATTCTTCCATCTTCCTCTACCCTTGCGGGAGAGGAATTAAAAGGTGAGGGGTATTTTGGGTAAAAGCGAATTTTCGCCACCCTCTCCGAAAGTGTTTCACCTTTGCGGAGTCTTGATGAGTCCCACCAAGTCAGGACATCATCGGACACCTCAGTTGCTTTCCCCTCAAAGGAGAAGAAAATGCCAGGCCATTTTCGCGAAAATCCTACCTCAAATTAGAGGCTATCAATAATATCTAACTAAGGGAGATTTCAGCGTGAAAAAATATGGGTTCTTACTCAAGTGGCAATTAGCTTTTAAGGTTGGGGCTATAGCCTTGATTTTGTCCGGTGTGAAATTCATATTCATTATTACCGGTCTCGAGATATTTAACGTGAACCCCTTTTTGCCGAGCTTGCTGGCGGGCACAGTAGTGCTTCTCGGCTTTCTGCTTGCGGGAGTGATGGCCGATTTTAAGGAGTCTGAGAAGATACCGACCGAAATAGCCAGCGCTTTAAGGAATATCTATGACGAGGGGCTTTACGTTAAAGAGTTGAAGAAAGAGTTTGATTTAGGGAAGCTAAGGTCGAATGTTCATAGAATTGTTACGAGCTTCCTTAATGAAATAGGAAATGGGAACCGTGTAGAAAACACGCTCAAGGAAATAACGCAACTGAACGGCTCATTTTTAGAGATGGATAGGTTAAATATGCCGCCTCCATATCTGGCGCGGCTTAAAAACGAACAAGGCACCCTTCGGCGCACCATACTTCGCGCTAACTATATTAAAGCTAATTCGTTTGTCGTAGTAGCCTATATAGTTGCTATGATTGCGTCTGCTATCATGCTCATTTTCTTACTTTTACTGAAAACAGAGCCGGCTATTGAAGGCATTGCTGTTTTATTCGCCATAGCCTTTTTACTTATTTATCTGCTTCTGCTCATCAGGGATATGGATGACCCCTTTGAGTTCGTGGAAGATGGCGCTCCTGCTTTTACGGCTGATGTTAACCCATCACAGCTTTATGACCTCAAACGTGAATTAGAACTCACCGAAAAGAATAGTCCTTGATTTAAGACCAAATAAAGTCAAAGTGGTATATTGGTAATATGAATGGAAACCTCCAGGGTAATTTACGTAGCGTATCTATACAGACCCTCGGTTGTAAGCTGAACCAGGCGGAAACCGAGCTTCTAACAGAGGATTTTGCACATAACGGCTATAATCTGGTTACACCAGAATCAGAAGCTGATATCTACATACTTAATACATGTACCGTCACCCACATCGCTGACCGTAAAGCCCGCCATTTTTTAAGGATGGCCCGTCGTCACCACCCCAATTCCTTTATTGTAGCTACTGGCTGCTATGCCCAACGGTCTCCAAAAGAGCTGGAGGCAACAGGGGTGGTGGACTTAGTCGTTCCTCAGTCAGTTAAATCTGGTTTGGTAAATATAATAGCGGGCCAACATCCCTCCCGCCTCTCACCCATTCGGCAAGCTCAGGGCATGCTTCCCACATCTCACCTCCCAAATGGTCGGACCCGGAGCTTTATTAAAATCCAGGACGGCTGCCATGACGGTTGTGCTTATTGTATCGTTCCACAGGTAAGAGGCCGGGAGAGCAGCCTGCCTCCGGATGATATTATCACCAGGATTAATTCCAGGGTGGTGCAGGGTTATAAAGAGGTGGTGCTTACCGGCACAAAAATTGGTGGATACCAGTGGGATGGTCTGGGGCTTGGCGGTCTGGTAGCCCGTATTTTAAGGGAAACAGGAGTGGAGCGGCTACGCCTGTCTTCTCTCCAACCACAGGAGATTACCCCGGAACTTCTAACCCTTTGGGGCGATTCCAGGCTTTGCCGTCACCTCCACATGCCTCTCCAGTCGGGCAGTGATGAAACCCTGTATCGTATGAGGCGCCGCTACCATACTGAAGTCTTCAGGCAGGCGGTGAAGACCATACGGGACGCTGTGCCCGATATGGCCATTACTACTGATGTGATAGTTGGTTTTCCCGGAGAAAGCGACTCAGATTTCCAGAACAGTCTGGCTTTTTGTCAGCAGATTGGCTTTGCCGCCATCCATGTTTTTCCCTATTCCCCACGGCAGGGGACCAGGGCTGCCGGGATGATGCCGAAGATAGATGCCAGGGACATCAATATCAGGGGGCAAAATTTCCGTCAATTATCTCAGCAAAGCGCGATGAATTACGGGGGACAGTTTCTGGGGACTACGCGCCCTGTTCTCTGGGAGAACGAGGTGTCTTCTGGTGTATGGTCGGGGCTTACCGATAATTATCTGCGGGTTTTCAGCCATATCCTGCAATCTTCATCCAGACTGGCTAATCAGGTCTCAGTGGTGCGGTTAACCGGGTTATCCGATGATGGATTACTGGGAGAAATTGTCGCTCAGAACCTTATTTTGACTACAGGTTGAATATCCCGTGGCACTATTTTCCACATCCCCTGGGCTCCCAATGGGCGGGAGACCTCCATCCTCTTACCTTCCACCTCACCCCAACAATGAATGACAGGTATCGTGGCCCATCGGCGGATGAATGGCAGACAGGCTCGCGAACGGCCTAAAGTCAATACCGCAAAAGCTTTAATCCCCTGTTTGCGGCAAGCCCGGACGAAGCGTACGGACTTTGTTATGCAGTCGTTTGTCAGGAGCGAGTAAGGCTCTTGCCTGAGTGACTCGGCAATTTTGTCTGCTTTTTGAAGGATAGACTCTATACCAATATCCTAATCCAATCAGTGTAAAGAGGGGAGTGTTTGTCCATAATTCGTGGATTGTACCCAAGGCTGAAGCCCTGGGCATAGGGTTTTTATATCTATGCCCCAGACTTTAGTCTGGGGTACTGGACCCCCCATGGTTTACAGTATGATGTCTTTTATACAAATACCGACGAAATCCAAAATCCACGGATTATGAGTTTAATTAGCAGTTTGTTTTTTACTATCCAGCCAGAGGGTTACGGGGCCATCGTTGTGTATCTCTACCAGCATATGTTCCCGAAAACGGCCCGTCTCCACTTTGAGACCGGTGGCGCGGAGTATGTCTATAAAGCGCTGGCAGAGAGGCTCGGCAATTTCTGGCGGGGCAGCGTTAATAAAACTGGGCCGGCGCCCTTTTTGGGTATCGGCCAGTAGTGTAAACTGGCTAACTACAAGAAGCTCGGCCTGTATATCCAGGGCCGAGAGGTTGAATTTACCCTTATCATCGGCAAAGATGCGCAGGTTGACAATTTTATCGGCTAATACCTGAGCATCCTGCTCTGAATCATTCCTGGCTACCCCTGAGAGGATAACCAGCCCCGGCCCGATTTTCCCCACCACTTCTTCGCCTACCCTGACCGAGGCCCGGGATACCCGCTGTATTAAAGCCTTCACTCTTTTTTAGCGACTGGCTCTGCCTTTTTCTCAACGGTGGCTTTTACTGGCTCTGTTTTAGATTCAGCGGTTGCCTTTACTGGTTCCACTTTCTTTTCGCCCGAATCCTTCGAATCCTTAAGGGGTTCTGCGGGGGTTACAGTTGGACTAGCTTTGCGGTTATCGGTAACGTAAAAACCGCTGCCCTTGAATATGACAGGCAAGGGGCGTATCACTCGATGAGTTTTTTCCTGGCAATGCGGACACAAGACTGTCGGTTCTTCATTGAAACCGTGCCTGAGATCAAAACAGAACTTACAACTTGTGCATTCATATTCATAAATGGGCATTGATTACCTCACCTCGGAATTAGAAACTTTCTTACCTAGATAGTAATTCTAACATAGTTACAATTTCCAGGCAAGTTAAAGCATTTTTCGAAGGGGCGATTCGCGAATCGCCCCTTCGATTAATAGAGACTGGTTATTTCTTACTTCCAGTTTCACGCCTTTTCACCATCCGGGTGAGCAGGCAGGTTAATACCAATTCCCCGGTCTGATTTCTGGTATTGTATTTGATCGTCATAATGCCGCGGTCCGGCTTGCTGGTCTCGTGTTTCTCTACTATCTCAACATCCACATGAATAGTGTCGTTGATAAACACAGGCTTCAATGCTCTGACCTGATCCAGACCGAGGAAGGCCATACCGGTGCCATGTGCCATTCCCGTGAGAGCTTCGAGTCCCAATGACATAATAAAGGTAAGTGGGCCGGGAATCATCGGTTTGCCGAAAATAGACTGCTTGGTAACAAATTCCCGGTCAAGGAATAATGGCTCGAATAGCCCGGTCAACCCGACAAAGTTTACCAGGTCGGTTTCGGTCACTGTCCTGCCCTGA
>JACVQG010000354.1 GCA_015661045.1 Dehalococcoidia bacterium
CGTTGGGGAGAGGAAATTACTAAAGTTTATTTTCGGGAGCATTTTGGATATTAAAGTACGGCAATGGCTTCTATCTCTATTAAAAATTCCGGTTGGGCCAGCCGGCTAATCTGCACTACCGTGCTGGGGGGGAAATATCCCTTGAGATATTCCCGGCGTATATCGGCATGTTTCCTGTATTCCTCCACATCGGTCACAAAGGCAGTCGTTTTGACCACATTGTCAAATGTGGCCCCGGCCGACTCTAACACGGCCTTCACATTCTCATGGACCTGTCTTAGTTGAGCCCTCATATCGCCTTTGCCGATTAAATCTCCTCTAGCATCAACCGAGACCTGGCCGGCAACAAATACTAGAGTCTGCCCGGATACCTTCACACCCTGTGAATACGTCCCTTTAGGTTTAGCAACTGTATCGGGTTGTAAGACAGTTTTTTGCATGGAGGCCTCCTATTAGTAAGATAAGATATTCTATGCTCTAATCAAGGTGAGTGCAATATCAGTGTAGTCCAATGTCTTGGCAGAATCCTTCGATTAAGCAGTATTTAAATTCTTCCTTCAAAATAGAGTATTGGTGGAAGTGACATGTATATCTCCAACTTATGGCCTTTGAATATTTATTGTGCTAATCCACAAAGATAAAACTGTTTTAGGACTGATTGCATGGAAATATGACGAAAACCCCCTAGCCCCCTTTACGTAAAGGGGGTGCCCCGATGTATCGGGGCGGGGGATTTCGTATGTTACCATGATAATGTCACTTTACTTTGTTTATGATCACAAACCCTGGGTATAGTTAAAATAGCTTATCCATAATATCTTCCAGGAGGCACTATTATTATGTCAACTGCAAAGGATGTAACCCTCATTAGCCGTAACCAGGGGGAACAGAATAGTATTCTCTTTCTCAATGTGAGCGCGCAACAGACGTATAAGTTCGCTGGCTACCCTTTCTACATCATCGGCAACCTTCGGCGCTACATTTTGTCCGTCTGAAGGCAACGCCCCGGCTGCTTTTTTAAACTCGGCTATTTTTTGCCACATTTCCTGGTGCTCGGCGAGCATCCGGGCTATGGGGCTGCCGTCTTTAACCAGACGTTTTTCCAGGGGTGGAAAGAGTCCCTCCTCCTCTTTTTGGAAATGGTCTCGAAGTTCGCTATCAAAAAATTTAATAGTCTCGTTTACATTTTTGATTGCCTGGACGATAGTCTGATTCACTCCGGAGTCCGAGCTTCTAGCCCCTGCCCTCATACATAGGGTAGCCCCTTTGAGAACCCCCAAACGTTTTATAGCTTCGTCATGCTGATGGGTAAGTATTTGTACCGGGCCGCTGTCCATGATAGCTTCCTTTGATGGCTTTAATTTAGCATAAAGCTGTGGACCGACGCATTCTTTAGCAAACGAACACCAATCCATACACGAGACCTTTTGTGGACGCATTACCGGTGTGTTGCATTGGGGGCAATGCCGCATCAGCTCATGTGTCCAGATTTCCACTTCGTAGCCGCATTGTGAACATTTAATATTTTCAGGTGTAGGTTCTTTCATGCCTTTGCTTCCGGGGCAAAAACCAGGGCTCATTTCAATCTCCTATCTGGACTGGTATTGGATAACGAACAGCCAGTTTATTTATATTGTAATCCTGATTTATATTACGCTCAAATATACTAACATGTATAGGACTTTTATCACATTAGATGCCACATACAGTCTTATCCTTGATCCGCAATCAAACATCTTAGAGACGGCCGCAATGTGCCTCGATTGTCATTCCGTACTTGATACGGAATCCATGTGGGGTGGTGTGCATGGATTCCCGCCTGTGCGGGAATGACAAAGTGACTATTTTCATAACAATGACAGCGAAGGTAAACTTATTTTGTTAATGACCATCATCGGGACTTTGCCAAGATTCTATTGGTGGTGGATTTTGGCTTATTCCTTTCAATTGACAATAATTGGAATTATACATTACACTGGTTTCAGGTAAATATTATTGAAAACTTCAGCGGCGCCTCATAACAACAGGAACAAAGCCTGTTTGACATAGTCCTGCAAAAATCCTTCCCGGTGCATCATTCGCAAGAAATCGTGGGAGAATTATTCTTATGAAAAACAAAAATATGGATACACAGGAACAACTCACCTCTATTTTATCTACTACCCAGGCTGAATATATGGAGATCAGGTTGGAAGAGTCCGAAACCATCCGTGTTCAGTACCGGGGACGGGAGATAGAGGACATTGTCAGCTCTACAGCCGTTGGCGGCAATGTACGGGCTCTGGTAAAGGGTGGATGGGGATTTGTTAGTTTTAACGATATTGATCGGCTTAAAGAGTGGGCAACACTTGCTGTCAATCAGGCAAAACAGACGGGTAAAGAGGCAAGCAATTTCTCCTTTCTTCCTCAGGTAAAAGACCGTGTTAACCTTGAAAAGGTCAAGAAGGACCCTGCGAACATATCCCTTTCCGAAAAAAAGGAACTTATGGACCAGTATAACGAAGTCATCTGGAGCATACCGGGTATTCAAACTTCGATCGTTGGCTACGCTGACGGACAAAAGCATGTTACTTTTGCTAACTCGGAAGGAAGCTTTATAGAACAGTCCCGTAAGGACGTGAGTTTAAGAGTTTCGGCAGTGGCCAGAGATGGCGGCGAGGTACAGCAAGCGGGATTGAGTATTGGCAGTAAAGGGGATTTCAGCAAGGTTGAAAATCTCCACAGCCAGGTAAAGACAACGGCAAAGCTGGCAGTTGATTTACTTTCGGCCCCCAAGGTAAAAGGTGGCGAATACACTGTCGTTCTGGACCCGGTGCTCGCAGGTGTTTTTGTCCATGAGGCTTTCGGACACCTTTCTGAGTCCGACTTTATCTATGAGAACCCGCAGCTAAAGGAGATAATGACTCTGGGACGGAAGTTCGGCGGCAAACATCTTAATATCGCCGACGGGGCCGCTATCCCCGGCCTGATAAAAGATGGTATTCTCGTGGGAAGGCTTCATTCACGGGAGACGGCAGCTAAAATGGGCGAGAAGCCCACGGGAAACGCCAGGGCGGTGGACTACCGGTTTGCCCCCATTGTCCGCATGACCAATACTATTATCGAACCAGGTCAGTCTTCACTGGAAGACTTATTAAGAGGTATCAAAGAAGGGGTATACGTGAAGAACTGGTACGGCGGCACGACCAGTATGGAGATGTTCACCTTTTCTGCAGGTGAAGCCTATATGATTCGAAACGGTAAAATCGCCGAACCAATACGCCCTGTGGTTCTCACGGGCAACGTATTTACTACGTTAGAGAACATTGACGCCATCGCCAATGACCTCGATATGAAT
>JACVQG010000355.1 GCA_015661045.1 Dehalococcoidia bacterium
ATAGAGGCCAAGCGTACTAAAATCATTCTTCGCAAGGGGAGAGCCATATTTGTCCTTAAGGGTAACAGTGACTACTATTCTTTCGCCCGCTGCGTAGAATGTCCCGGCAGCCGGCTTCGATAAATCAAGAGTCACATTCATTCCCGTATCGAATCCCGGGGCTGGTATATACAAGGCTACTCCCTGAGGGCCAGCTGGCCCAGCAGCCCCAGGAGCCCCGGGAACCCCTCGAGCCCCGGTAGCCCCAGGAGCTCCAGCCGGGCCGGCAGGACCACCAGTACCAACGGCATTAGTGATATCTTCGCAGGATATCAAAGCGCCTGTTAGGACCAATAATCCCACCAACGGCATTAGTGATATCTTCGCAGGATATCAAAGCGCCTGTTAGGACCAATAATCCCACCAACAGCGCACACACTCTCCAACCCGGGTTTATTTTTTTCATATCACTACACGCCTCACTTAACTCGGAATAAGTAATGCCAAAAGCTTTCCAGCTACATAAAGCGACCCAATAACAGCAGCGTATAAAGAGAAGATCATTCCAATAAATACTACAGTTGACATAGATTTCCTCGGCTTTACCAGAACGGCAGCCAAGAGTATAATGAACAGCGACCCTCCAACGATAAACAGTACTATATACCCTAACCAGTTCGGATTTGCAGTGTCCATCGGAAATGCGGCCATCATTCCTTCTTTTCTCCCTTCTCTTCTAAAATACTTTCCATCTCAGAGAATGGAATAATAGGGAGAACCTTTGTAAATGCCATGAAGCCGAAAACGACTATGACAAAAGCTCCCCCCGTCAAAGACCACTCTACCCAAGTCGGGTGGTAACTTCCTGCCGGGAAAGGGAGGAATGGATTAACCAGGGAAGGGATAACGATAATGTACCGACCGACCCAGAGGGCAATAACGATAAGAGCTGAAGCAGCGACAGTGCTCCAAACCCTGAAAACTTTGTTGAACACTGTGTTTATTAAATACACCGTAAAGCCGATAGCTAATGATATGACTTCGAACCAGTATAGGAATGCAAAGTCCCCCTCCGTCTTCGCCTGCATAACCTTAAGCTCCGGAAGAGGCCCAGCATATTTTATGGTCATGAAATCCGACAAAATAAAATAAAGGTAGAAAATAGAGGTCCAGCAAAGGAACCGTCCCAATCCCCGGAATACCAATGGTTTAATGAACTCCTCCCAATGAAACAGCTTCCGGTAGATAGCGGCCACAACGACAACCGTGGCCACACCGGTTAGAACGGCGCCAAATACATAGTAGGGGCCTTTTATGGCTGAATACCATTCAGGCCTGCCTACCTGCAAACCGAATATCCAAGCCACGGTAGTATGCACCATAACCATAATCGGGAAATTGAAAATACTCGCCCAGAAAACTATCCGCTCGACTCGCTTTCGTTCACCGGGATTGTAAGCCGGCAGAAGGCGTCGATAAAGCCATCCCCACCTGATCTTCCCGGCTAACATAGCCAGGTCCGCTCGCATCTCTATATATAGATAGGTAACGGCAAATACCAAGTAAGTAGTTATCGCGGTTATATCCCAAACAAGGGGCGAAGATAAAACTCTCTGCGGATAGTTGAGTATTACATTGAATATCCTATCGGGCCTCCCCATATCCAAGATGATACATACTCCAGCCGCCATCAGACTGAGAATAGTTACCAACTCGGCCATTCTCGCCAGAGCTGCATAGTCATGAAGTTTAAAAAGACGAATGGCTGCGGCAATAGCGATACCAGCGTGAGTAATACCGATAAAGAAAACAAAGTTGACAAGATATAGCCCCCAAGAAGCACCAACCGGAGTTTCCAGCCCGGTAACAGCTAATCCATTTTGTAACTGATAATACCAGGCGTAGACAAACCACCCCAGAAGAACCAAACAAATGCCAAATATAATGTAGAAATACCTTCCGGTATGGGTCAGCGGCCGCAATAGAAGATCTTTTTGTTTTTGACTTAAGCCGTGGTCCATTTTTTACCTCGCGTAACATACCTCAAATTAGGCCCTGTATTAAGCTCTGCTAAGAGTCCGAAACTCCGACCATACCCTAGCATCAACGAAACCTCACTTTGGGGGTCATTAAGATCGCCAAAACGCCTGGCCCTAACCGGGCATACCTCTACGCATCTTGGCAGCAGGCCACGTCTGGTCCGGTGGACGCAGAAAGTGCACTTCTCAACTACTCCCACAGGGCGAACCGGAACATTCGGGTTCACCCTGTCAGGAGGTATCTGCGGCTTGCGCCAGTTGAAGCGGCGGGCGCTATAAGGACAGGCGGCAACACAGAACCGGCAACCGATACATGTGTTGTAGTTAATCATGACTATGCCGTCTTTATCTTTATAGGTTGCGCCTACTGGGCAAACCTTAACGCACGGTGGGTTCTCGCAGTGATTACATGCCACCGGCATATACCATCTACCCTCCAAAGGAGCCTTGGTATACGATGTGATAGCTCCATGTCTGATGTCTTCCTCATGAGGCTCACCGTTAATAGCTTGCTCATTTTTCAATTCAAATATCTCTATCCATGGCGGGGACATAGTGTCCGGGGCATTATTCTCCAGCTTACAGCCCCACTGGCATGTCCT
>JACVQG010000356.1 GCA_015661045.1 Dehalococcoidia bacterium
TGTAATCAAAGTGCCGTTAGTGGAATAGGTGGAACGCAAGCCTTTGCTTGAAGCGTAAGCAGTAAGCTCCAGGAGGTCCGGTCTGGTTAACGGCTCGCCACCGGAAAAGAGGATGACCGGTACTCCATATGCTGCCAGGTCATCTATCAGGGATTTACCCTCGGCGGTGGTTAATTCACCAGGGCTGACCTTATCTATAGCTTCGGCGTAACAATGCACGCAATGTAAATTGCAACGCCGCGTCATGTTCCAAACTACTACCGGTCTCCGATGGACGGAGCCATCGCCACGGTACCTTAAGTCATCACCGGGGGTTTCCACGCCACAAAGGAGTTTAGAAATGCCAATCATATTTGCTCCAATACATTTATGTTACGGATTTCATATCTCTTTGTCAAACAGATACAAACGGCATAATCGATTGTACCCAGGGCTGAAGCCCTGGGCATGGGGTTTATTATGCCCCGGACTTCAGTCTGGGGTACAGGGAAAAATCCCATGTTATACAGCATGATGTTTTTTATATAAATACTGATGAAGATAACAACCAACGGAATAGTGATTGCATAAACGGTTACGCATGCTGGGCACGGCATGCCGTGTCTCTACGATTGCGGGTTAACGACGTTTATCGTCTCTTCCGTAACCTGTCCATTTCTTATCGAGAACGCCCGGAGAAGAGGATTTTCCTTTTTCTCGAGAGACACTATCAGGTAAAATGCATCCGACCAGAAGGCGAGCTGAATGTCTGTCGCCGACGGATAGGCATGGGTGTGAGTATGTGAGTGATAAATTGCAACAATATCCCATCCATTGTCGTCTAATTCCCTGTGGACCTGGAGCAATTCCTTAGGCTCTATATTGTAACGTATAGGGCTGTGAAGGGTATTAGTGGTGCGGTAGAGCTTCAATACCTTGCCCTCGCTACCCACCAACAATCCACAACACTCGTTGGGGTCATCCTCAAGAGCATGGGCTATTATTTCATCGTAAAAATGCTTTTCTAAGTTAAACATCTGATTCCTCAGTAGAGGCTGGTCTGAGATCCGTCGCTACGTTGTGCGCACATTCCCGACCTAACCCCAACCCCTTCCCGATACGGGAAGGGGCTATAGACCTCCCTTCCCACCTTGGGAAGGGACCGAGGGTTAGGTCGTGTACCAAGTTCGCCCGCCTCCGCTGCCTTCCTATTTCGCTGTTGCGGTACCCTTACCAACTTCGAGAGGTAGCGTGGTGTCATTACCCCATTCCTCCCACGAACCATCGTAAACGCGTACCTGTCCGTAACCCAGATATTTTAACGTGAAATACGTTTGGGATGCCCGGACGCCTGTCTGACAATGAACGATAATCTCTTTATCCGGAGTCACCCCCAGTTTTTCGTAAAGTTGTTTTAGCTCTATGGCTGGCTTCATTTTCGCTACGCCTTCGACCATAGCAAGATTGTTTACCCAGTCCAGATTGACAGCGCCGGGTATATGGCCAACCCTTTGAGAAGACTTGATGTTCCCCTGGTATTCGTCAGGGCTACGAACATCCAGAATAATAATTCCGGTTTTTCCCAGGCTCTGTTGGACATACGTCTTATCCGCTATCCGTGTCGGATTTGCTTTAGCTACAAAGTTTCCCGGCAACTTCGAGGGCTCTTTAGTATCAACAGGTAGGTTTTGCTTTCGCCACTGAGCAAAGCCACCATTCAGTATAGTTATCCGCTCAAATCCAAAATAATGGAGCGCCCAGAATAACCGGGCTGGATTTGGGGAATTCCCGCACCCCGCATTACGGTTTCAAATTGCTCCTGGGGAACGAGCATGCCCCTTACCGGGTTTTTTGCATCAGTGATTTGAGAAAGGGAAAGGTTTACCGCACCCGGTATATGCCCGAGCTTGTAGTCGTTTTGTGGCCGCACATCTATAATGACTAACTCTTTAGCCGAAAGCGGTTGAGTCAGCCAATTCGCCTCAACTAAAATAGAGGTAAAATTGATCTGTGGTGTAGCCAATGGCTTTGCCGTCCTTGGAGCACACGAAACTAGAATAAGTAAGGTAATGAATAAACTGGCAAGAAGAGACAACCTTTTCCCTGTCAACGACATTTTGAATAACTTCACAGGTCAACCCCTCTCAATCACGATCCGGAAGCAGCTTCCATCGGGGGTAACCTTTAAGAGCTTATGTCCCTCATCTTTAAGGCTGCGGGGAACATTGCGGATGGGTTCACCATCATCCAATACCACTTCCAATTTTTGCCCGATCTCCATTTCTTCAAGCACCATCTTGGTCCTCACCCAGTTCATGGGGCAGGCAACGCCCCTTAAATCCAGAAAACCATTCCCTTTTGTATCCATCTTCATTAACCTCTATCCCGATTTATCGGGATTCCTCTGTATCCCAGCTATGCAGCACATGATAGTTAATTCCTTTGGGCCTATCTCCGTGATGGTCCCACTCCTTTGCTGTCTTGAACTTGGGTACTAAAACATCTTTTTTGAATTTGTCCATACCCAACCGGTCAATCGCCGTCCCAAACCTCTCTCCCCTCTTGCCATTCAGGTTATACCAGGCCACGCACTTTTCAATCAATTCATAAGTATCTTCATCGCTGACGAAGTCAGCCACCCTGTCGGCCCAGCGGGGGAAGCGGCCATGTTTCCCCCCAACATACACAGCGTGCCCGATACGTTTGGACACCCAGGCATTGGTGGGGCAGCAAAAGAGACACTCGCCACAGTAGGTGCAACGGTTGTCATCCCTTTCGGGCAGATTAGTCTTCGTGTTCATGACCAGGGACTCCCCGGCGCGTGACTTGCACAACTGGACGCACAGAGTACATCCGTTGCATAGGTCAGGAACTAAATCTGGCTCCACCATACCGTGAAACCCCAGGTCATTCTCCTGCGGATTGGGACAGCCTATATTACAGCCGGAGTAAGCTATTTTAAATTTGGCCGGTGTATCCATTCCGAAGTATTTTTCATCGGCTTTGGCTGCAATTCCGGGAGCATCCACCCGACCGTATGGATTGACCTTGCATCCCTGGCAAGCGGATATCGCCCTGACACGAGGCCCGCAGTTCGCCATGCGAAGTCCCAATTTGTCCAGTTCTGCCTTGAGCGCATCCATCTCCGAAAGCTTAACATAGGGTATCTCTACCGATTGTTGAAAGGTAAGATGGCAATAACCTCTCCCATATTTCTTGGCCAGTTCCGCCGCCTGAATTAACTTTTCGGAGGAAGCGTTACCGCCAGGTATACGCAACCGACATACAAAATATTCGCTTTCAGTCTGGCGAATAAAACCACTTGATTTTAAAGCTCTGACATCTACAGTTTTCTTCGGTTCAGCCACGCTAACTCCTTTTTCCTTCTATAATCACCACATCACCACCAGATTTTACCCTGAATTGCCTGGTCCATACCTTCACACGGTCTGGTCCAGAGGTGTGTGCTTATATATTTCCAGCCGCCATCGGCCAGTAACACCACAATAATCCCTTTGGTCATTTTTTGTGCTACCCGTTGAGCGCAACGAATGGCTGCCCCCGACGAGACACCGGCAAAAATGCCCTCGTGTTCTGTTAGTTCCCGCGCTCCCTGGAAAGAGTCGCATGAATCTACCAGTATCCGACCATCCAGAAGCGATAGGTCCAGAATAGGGGGAATAAATCCTTCCTCCAGACTCCTTAGCCCGAAGATAAGGTCTCCCGGATGAGGAACAGTGGCAATAACTTTTACTTTAGAGTTGTGCTCCTTCAGCCTCCGCCCGACTCCCATAAGGGTCCCGCCTGTCCCCAGCCCGGCTACGAACACATCCACGTCCGGCATGTCCTGGATAATCTCTAACCCGGTCGTCTCATAATGGGCGCGTGGATTAGCCTCGTTGCCATACTGATAGGGCATAAAATAGTGGCCG
>JACVQG010000066.1 GCA_015661045.1 Dehalococcoidia bacterium
TAGCTTTTGAGGGTGTCCACATCTTTCTTGGGGATAACTCCCCCGACCATGACTAAGGTATCCTTGATACCGTTTTGCTCCAGCTTACCCATTAACCTATTTGTAACTGGCAGGTGGGGGCCTGATAGAATACTTAACCCGATAACATCCACATCTTCCTGTAATGCGCTGGCAACGATATCGTCAACCGTTCGGTGTAACCCGGTATATATAACTTCCATGCCGGCATCTCTCAACGCCAGCGCTACTACTTTTGCCCCTCTGTCGTGGCCGTCAAGCCCGGGTTTAGCGAGTAATACCCTTATCTTGCGTTTTTGTTCCATAACCGCTCCCTTTCGTTTACCAAAGATCCCCCTCTCTCTAAATCTCTCCCCCGATGGGGCGAGAGGGTTTATATGCTATTTTCATACTTCTTGGTGTCTCGAAGAATCGGGACATGGGCCTATTGCTAATGTCTTGGCACTCCGCATATCTACGTTAAAAGGTGACCGGCTCCTTAAACAATCCAAACTTCTCCTGAAGCTTCCCTGAAATCTCACCTACTGTAGCATACGCTTTTACCGCTTCCATAATGTGTGGCATCAAATTGTCTTTGCCCCCGGCTGCTTTGCCTAAATCCTTCAGTATCCTCTCCACTCCGGAATTATCGCGCCCTGCTTTCACCTTTTTCAATCTTTCAATTTGAGCATCGCGAACTCTGGAGTCATATTCGTGCAACTCTAAGTCGGCCTCTCCTTCAGTGGCATATTTATTCACTCCCACCTTTACTAACTCACCACTTTCGATTTTCCTCTGGTAGAGATATGCCTGGGCGGCTACTTGCCTCTGGATGTAACCCTTTTCTATTGCTTCCAGAATACCGCCCTTTTCCTCGACTTCCACCATGATCTCCTTGATTCTCTTTTCCATCTCATTCGTTAACCATTCAACGTAGTAGGAGCCGCCCAGAGGGTCAACTGTATCGGTAATCCCGCTCTCCTCTATCAAAATCTGGCTGGTGCGGGTGGCAATTTGCTGGGCTTTAGGGGTCGGGATGCTGTAAGCCTCCATATAGCCCGGCATGGTCATAGCCTGAACACCGCCCAGGGCGGCGGCCAGCGCATACATTGTCTCCCTGATAATATTGTTTTCCGGTTCCTGCTTGGTCAGTTCCTGGTTCCCACCACCGCCGGAGCTAACAAAACGCATGGAACGGGGATTCTTCGCCCCGAACCTTTCCTTCATATTCTTTGCCCAGGAGCGCCGCAACGCCCGGTATTTGGCTATATCTTCGAAGAAGTTCATGCCGCCGGAGCAACTGAACGTAATTCTCTCGCCGATATCGTCTATATTCATACCTCTACCCAACAGGTGCTCGACGTAAGCATTGGCTATCAACAAAGCGTAGCCTGCTTCATGTGCTGCGGTGGTTCCCGCAAAACGGATATGGCCGGACGATACGCTGAGGGCGTTAACATTTGGCAGCTCGCGGTTACAATATTCGATGGTATCGCCAATCAGCCGCATAGATGGTTTTAAGGGATAAATCCATGCTCCCCGCGCGATGTATTCTTTCAAAATGTCGTTTTGAATGGTACATTTTACCTGGTCACGGGGTACGCCCTGCTTCTCAGCGGCGGCAACGTACATAGCCAGCATAATAGAAGCTGTTGCATTTATGGTCATATTTGTATTAACTTTTCCCAGAGGTATTCCGTTGAAAATATCTTCCATATCTCGCAATGTATCGATTGCCACTCCAGCCCTGCCTACCTCGTCTTCCGCCAACGGGTGGTCGGAGTCCAGACCCATCTGGCTGGGCAATCCAAAGGCGAGGCTCAGTCCGGTTACACCCCGCTGCATAAGGAATTTCAGCCTGGTGTTGGTATCCTCTCCAGCCGAGAACCCGGAATATTGCCTGATTATCCACGGCCTATCCCGGTACATCAGAGGGTATATCCCTCTTGTGTAGGGGTACTCACCGGCATTGCCGAGATCCCTCTTGTAATCCATATCTTTTACATCTTCGGGGCCATAAATAGGCTTTACCTTAATCCCGGAAGGTAAGACAACATCTTTTTTAGGTGTATTATCAATCCCGGACATATTTCAAACCCTCCCTTTTCATCACATGTTCAATTCTGAGTATCAATATATTTGTTAATTACCGCCCCCAGAGCTTATTTAACCATTGTTGTTGAAAGAGTTTGGTAGCTTCCAGGTTGTCCTCTTTGGTCAATATCATAGGCCGCTTCGGTATAAATTGGGCGGCAGGGGCCAGGAAGTTCGTAACATCCTTGCGAACAGATGCCACACTGGCGCCTTTACCCCAGATTGTCTGTCCCTCCGGAGACATAAGCCAGTTAATAAATACCCTGGCAGCATTAGGGTGGGGAGCTTCTTTGAAAGCTACTACTACAACTGGCGCCATTGCAGTGCCATCGCTAAGTTCGGCAGCCCTGATAGGCGCCCCCTGGGTGATGAACTGGCTGTAGACAACGCTTATACCGGACAGTGAGAGAGGGCGTTCCCCACGGGCAAGCATTCCGGCTTCTTCGGGGGTAGCGCTGGAAAACCTTAAGTCCTGCTTGTACAGCGCCTTTAAAAACTCTTCATCTATAACCTTCTCACGTAATAGGGGGAGAAAGAGGTTAAGCAAGCCTGCGCTCGTCGTTGGGTTGACTGCCATCATCTTTCCCTTCCATTTGGGGTCCAGCAGGTCTTTCCAGACTTTGGGCTCTTCACCGGGTTTGATAATATTGGTATTAACATACGGGCTGTAGTTGTTAAAGTTAAACGTGATAATGTGCTTATCCTGCGGGTCTATGCCGTAAATGTCGGCTACCCACACATTGTTATCCCGAAGCGCCGGCAGTTCACCGGCTATGCCCACGGTGAGCCCTTCTTGTTTCATGATTCCTGCATTCACTCCGTTATTGTCGGACACATCCGCCAGGATTTGCCCCGTACGTTTTTCGGTTTGCAACCTCTGTATAAACTCAGCGCCGCGCCCGGTAATGATGTCTACTTGAATGCCATACCTCTCTTTAAATGCCCGGCTTATATTCACACCGATATCCCCGGTAAAGTTAAAAGAATAGCTGGTTAGCTTACCTTCTTTTTTAGCAGCTGCTACCACTTTTGCCCAGGCGTCATCTTGAGGGGTGAGAGATGGGATGTTGGATGTGGGTATAGGTGTTGGGAGGGGTGCAGCCTGGGTTGGCGTTGCAGGCGGAGCTGATGCAGGGGTGCAGGCTGCAAGTAACAGGAGAAGGATAGAGACAGAGATAGAGATAGAGAGTTTTGACCACATTATAGTATTCTTCACTAGATTCTCCCTGTGATGTTATTTATGTACTACTATAGATAGTATTCTCCTCAAATAGACGTTCTCATGTCATCCTGGAGGAGTCACGAGTTATCGGGACGACGAAGGATCTCAGGGAGGGGCATAAAAGCATGAACAATCTTTATGTCCTGGATAAAAGATAACAATAAAGTGGCACATCCCCCACCCTGAGATTCTTCGCTTCGCTCCAGAATGACAGTGCCAGACTATTTTCATCCCTCGTGGCGCCCTGTGCAACCGGGTATGAACGATTCCCACGTAATCGTCAGCTCTTAAGTTGCCTTTTGGTTGTACTACCTGGATTATTTCAATTCCCCTATTTGCCTTTATAGACCGGTTTACGTTTTTCTGCAAAGGCTTTTATCCCTTCCTCTACATCCTCCGGCGCCAGTTGCCGGTTTTGCACCGCAGAGAGACGGTTATGAGCCAGGGCTACAGGTAGAGAGGCTTGCAGTCCCCTGTATGCCGCTTCCTTAATAGTCCTCACGGCGATGGGCCCGTTCTCACAAATCTTTTCTGCCAGTGCTATAGCTTCTTCCAGCAATTTATCCCTCGGCACCACCTTTTGCACCAGACCTATGCGGTAAGCCTCCTGGGCATCGATCCAGTCACCCGTGAAAAGCATTACTAAAGCATTCCCCAACGGAACAAGGCGAGGCAGCCGCGCGCAACCTCCGGCGCCGGGGATGAGCGCCCTCTTGACCTCGGGTAATCCAATCCGGGCATCGTCCGCTGCCAGGCGGATATCGCAGGCTAAGGCAAGTTCACACCCCCCACCCACAGCGTAGCCATTTATAGCAGCAATGATTGGCTTCCAGGTTTCAGGGGGGTCCAATACGAGCACCCTGGGTTTTTTCCGTGCCGCAAAAACCTCTCTGACGGCTGTAAGATCGAGGCCCGTGGAAAATGCCTTACCAGTCGCAGCGTAAATTAGCACCCAGGCATCATCGTCATCTACAAACTCCGCCAGATACCGTTCCTCCGCTTTCATCATGTCGAGGGTAGTAGCGTTCATGGCCTCGGGACGGTTGTATGTAATAATCCGGATATGGCCCCGTTTCTCCCAGAGAATTTCGTCTTTCATATTCCTACTCCCGGCTTACTTTTCAAGCCGAAACTTGGGCACCTTAAAGTCAGTCCCTTCCACTAGCTCAAAAATCGCCTTGACCTTTGAACCGATTTGTACATCCCCGGGTTTGCAATCCACGATCTGGCTCATCATTCTTATGCCTTCGTCCAGATCAATTGCGGCAAATATGATAGGCGTTCCGGTTTGCTCCACTTGCTTCCGGAAAGCCGGGCTTCGGGGTACGGTGACTATGGTGAACGAGTAAACTTTACCCGTACCTTTGACTTCCTGCCAGCCCAGCTTTTCACCAAAACAGTGGACACATACCGGGCGGGGAAAGAATTGAAGCGTATTGCAATCAAGGCACTTTTGAACTACGAGTTTATTGTTGTTCACTCCATCCCAGAACTCCCGGTCAATATCTGTAATAGCTGGTAGTGGTTTCTTGGTAAAATCTTCGGTCACCATGCCCTATCTCCTTGTAAAATCATTGCCGACCAACTGCATAGATTTACGTTATAACCGAGTAAACCTATGCCGGTCACCAACCCTGTTCTGGCCCCTTTAACCTGATGGGTTCCTGCTTCACCTTTTAGCTGGCGTAGGGCTTCAACAACGTGGAGGTGGCCGCCAGCAAAGCCCGGCTGGCCCCCGGAAAGCTGCCCACCACCGGTATTGACCGGGAAATCTCCCTCAACTGTAAGGTCATGGCTATCTACAAACTTTCCACCATCGCCCTTGGGGCAGAAACCCAGGTCTTCAAGCTGCATGAGGATAGCAATGGGATAATCATCATATATCTCAACAAAATCTATCTCTTTATGCCTGACCCGCGTGAATAGCTCTTTGGAGATGCCTCTCAGTCCGGTAACTGTCCAGTCTGTGTTTATATCCTCAACCCTATAGTTGGATTTTTCGCCGTCGCTAACCAGATAGATAGGGTTATTGGTAATTTGTTTGGCTTTAGATTCCGATGTCATCACAAAAGCAGCCGCCCCGCTGCAGGGCATCACGCAGTCGTAGAGCCGCACTGGGTCGGAGACAACACGGGCATTAAGATATTCTTCCATCTTCATAGGGGTGCGAAACAGGGCATGTTCATTAAGCTCAGCATTCCGGCGGACCGATACGGCAATCTTACCTAACTGTTCCCGTGTCGTGCCGTACATAGCCATGTGTCGGCGCTGCGTTAAAGCAAACAGGCTATTGGGCCCGCCATACCCGAAGGGTTCGATGTAGTTGACCCGCGGATAGGCGCGCATGAGGGGCACTACCGGGCGAAAGACATCGGCGCCTACGCATACCGCTACCTGGATTTGGCCTAGTTGAATTGCATCGGCAGCACGGCGGGCGCTGATTACCGCTGAGGCGCCTCCGAAGTCTGCCCGTAGCAGCCAGTCAAGCTCCATACCTAACTGTTCGGCGACAAAAGGCGAGTCATCGGGATGTGTTGTGGAAATAAGCGCCAGGCCGTCGATGTCCTTTTTTTGCAACCCTGAATTATCGAGGGCCAGTCTAATTGCTTCTGCCATGTACCGTAAGGGGGACCTATCTTCGCCTTTTGGCCGTATATATGCAGTCTCTCCATAGCCGACAAAGCATACACCTTCTCTTTGCACGTTGACCTCCTGGGGGGAAATGTTCGCTGTTGACTCTAACACATGCCTTAAAGAGTGTCAAGGGAAAAAGGCGTTTAAGTTGCCCTCAAATTTCCGATTTCCGACTTGTTTTAACCCTTTCCCCTTGGCGAAAGGGTTTTGACGAATGCAGTTTGGCTAGGCGGTTCAGGAATCGGCCCCGTCAACCGGCTCATCACCTATAATTTGGTCTGCCTTAAGCGTGGCTATCTCTTCATTAGATAGGCCGAGTAGTTTTCCCAGTACGAGTTCGTTATGCTCACCGAGGAGGGGTGCAGGTAGACGTATATGTCCGGGTGTTTTTGAGAGTTTCCACGTGGTTCCCGGGTAGAAATGGGTCCCGGCATCGGGGTGAGTGACTCTCTCGAAAATGCCTCTTTCTTTCAAATGTGGATTTTCGAATTGCTCCTTTTCGGAAAGCAATGCGCCGGCAGGCACACCGGCAGCCTGAAGACGGTGCATTGCCTCGTATTTATCCTGGGATGATGCCCATACCTGAATCAACCCATCCAGCTCGTCCTGATGTTGCCATCGGCTAAGGGAAGTTGAAAACTTCACATCTGTAGACCAATCTGGGGTATCCAGGGCTTCGATGAGGCCCTGCCATTCGTGGTCGCAGGAGACCGAGATAGCAATCCAATCGTCCTCACCGCGGCAGCGGTAAACACTATGTGGAACCATATAAGAGTGCCGGTTTCCCATAGGGGTGTGGATGCGCTCGTTCATCTCATAGTCAAAGATCAACTCGGCGGAAAGGGGTGTGAATGCCTCCAGTTGAGCCAGGTCGATAAACTGGCCCTCGCCTGTTTTTTCCCGGTGGTGAAGAGCGAGCTGTAAAGCGAAGGCGCCGGTGAGCCCGCAGATGGGGTCAGAGTAGGCATGGTACATAAAAGGTTCGCTATCCGGGTAGCCCCGGGCCGAGGCAAGACCGACCAGGCATTCCAGCATATTG
>JACVQG010000357.1 GCA_015661045.1 Dehalococcoidia bacterium
AGGGTCGCCTTCTATTTTTATAACAACCCCATTTACACGGTGCACCCTTATCCCGCAGTTAGCATTGCATAAATCGCAGGCTGAATGTATCCAGACATCTTCCTCTTTCCCAACTGTTGCCGTTTTTCCCTGAACCTTAGAATCTATGACCATTGCGTGTCATCTCCTTTTACAACCGAAAACTATCCGATTACGTTTCAAACATAATAACAGGATTATTTATTATTCAGGAAGTTCTACATAAGTAGTGAATGTTTACAAAAGCGGTGAATACATTGCAGCCCGTAAGAAACAGTATCTGATGAGAAATCCGCCTAATAGCTCCAACACCCCTGCTATCCCCAAAGCTATCGAAGCGCTATAGACATCCACCCCGTTAACTAACACATATAGCGCCACCGCCAGAGGTACCAGTAGCCCGATTCCAATACCGCCACCCAGGAAATACAGAGAATAACGCCCTCTAAGCAATCCGCGCACTGTTAACCTGGCTCCTGCCGTGGAAGTGGACATAGCGAGCAAATATATCCCCAGCAATATGATTGCAAAGACAATCAGCCATATCTCTATCGTTTCTAACATCTTTAATAAGCTAGCTTTGGCATTGGGTTGAGCCGGAAGCGTAATGAATATTATAGCTACACCACCCATGAAACTATATAAAACGAACAATACCGGCAGAAGAGCATTGTTCCAGAAGGCTATGCCCGGATTATTGACGAGCACAAATCCCGAATAAACCATGACGCCAAAAGCTGCTACCATAGCAATAATCTGAAAAACCCCTGCTCCTGCGTTGTCACTCCACGGGAGTGTCTGAATCCATCGTCCGGATACCGCCAGGACACCGAATACCACAAATGTCACGATAAACGTTACACCCCTGCTGATCCACGAAGAAACAGGGTTAGATAATGCCCGCCAAAATCTGAATGAACGTCCGAGATCTAAAACAAATGTCCCACCGGCTCCTAAAGCGACTATCAACAAGCCCAGGGTGGCTATACCCCGGGAGGCCAACCCTGCAACCTGTTCCAGCAACATAGCCAGAAAAAACGCCCCGGATCCAACCCCTGCCAGGAAAAATGCGACAGCTATTAATCCCCCCCATTCTTTCTGGCTGGTAAAATCAATTACGAATTCCTCAACCTGTTCTTTCATCAAATTTTTACCCTCCTCGCGGATCGTTTAATAATTTACTGGAATTTTTAATTGTATCTATTAACTACACGTATGTCAAACTCAGGTATGTTCAGTGGTTTACAATTAATTTAAACATTCATTGCGTTACTATACATAACATAATTAAGATAAAATCACTGATTATTTATTATTGTTTAGCAAACATTTTCCCTAATACCCGCTCCCGTTGTAATCGCGCCCCTTCAATTACATCTTCCTCGGTCTCTGCTAGGACTTTAGCGTTCTTTACCACTACCTGTTGAGGTGTGAAATCGGGTACATCCGACCGTAGAGCTGTCGAGCCGATGGCCTCATGCACAATTGCCTGTCCCTCTTTGGTAAGCAACCAGTTCATATATACCTGAGCTGCATTGGGATGGGGAGCATCTTTTATGGCCACAACCGCCGCCCCGGTTGCCATTATCCCTTCAGATATATCAAAGGGTCTGACAGGGGCTCCTTGCTTAACAAGGGGATTAGCTACCGTCGGTGAGCTTGATAAATCCAGCGCTATCTCACCACGGCCGGCAGCCGCTATATCGTCTCGAAATGTGGGGAAGAACTTTATATCCTGTTTAGCCAGCTCTGGAAAATAGCTGGCATTGAGTACTCCTCGCGTTGTCATCACTATATACAGCCGATTCAGGGTGGGCACGGTGTCGGGGTTAGAGATGCCTATTTTCCCTTTCCATTTCGGGTCTAGAAAATCTTTCCACGCCTTTGGCTGTTCCCCTGCCTTTACCAGGTTGGTATTATAATAAGGCATAAAAAAGTTCGGTATCCACCACATCAGGTGCCCATCTTTGTCCAGTAACGGCCCAAAGGTCCATACTCCCTTTTCCCGCGTAGCAGGTAAATCAGTCCATTTCACCGTACTACTATCTTGCTTCGATTGAACTATCAGCGCCGGAGAACCATCCATGACATCCACCAGGAATTGCCCGGACCTCCGTTCGCTTTTTATCCTTTCTACCAACTGCGCACCAGGACCGGTTACCACCTCCATGTCAATTCCAAGGTCTCTTTTTACGGCCTTGGTAACAGCATTCCCAACATCGCCGGTAAGGTTAAAACTATATACCGAGTGCCTGGACCGCCTTCTGCCAGTTGGCATCGGACGGACTGGGAGTAGCCGATGTAACTGTGGGTTGATTTGTCGCCTTCCCCGGCGGTGTGGCCGGCGCCGGCGTAGCCTTAGGCGTACAAGCTACTAATATTGTTAACAGAACTACGAGGAACACCATTGACAAACAGAATCTTTTCACATTATCCCCCTTTATTTTTATGTTCCTATTTTTGTGGTCATTCCACCTGAGTAAGAAAACTACCTGTTTATACAGGAAATCCACAACCGAGCAACGAACCCCCACAATCCCGTTCTCTTCTACAAACTTTTATCCTAATACCCTTTAAGTCGACATTAAAAAAGCTGCGCTGAAAGACACTTCCGATTCTCAGGCAGCTTTATTTATATTCAAAATAAATATTTCCTGTACCACTCTCTATTCAATATCACGAATAACGCATTTTCCACGATTGGATGGAATTTGTCAAATAAAGTTCGGGTAAGTTAACCCACTTTCCACGAATAAACAAGGTTCTTTACGTTATTGCTTACCGAATATTTTAGCAACATTGCCAAGTTTGATTTCTTTGTTTGACCATTCTTCGAACTCCCAGGTGCGGCTCCATAATACTGGCGGATTCAGTTTGGTCCCCTGAATTGAGAAATCTGGCATACCTTTCCTTATAGCAGTCCCACGGGTAGGCTCCACATAAGCTAATTGCCCCTCAGGGGTCAACAACCAATTGATGAACAGTTTGGCGGCATTGGGGTGCGGGCTATCCTTGATAGCCACTACAAAGTGCCCGGCTGCCCCGGTGCCTTCTTTCATATCTAACATCTTTATCGGAGCGCCTTCTGCAACCAGTGGTCCGTAGACATCAGTGGTGTTGGCTAAATAGAAAGCCCATTCACCTCTTCCTAACATACGCGCCGACTCAGCGGAACTTCCACCCCAAATGTTGATGTCCTGACGGGCATAACTGCGCCAGTAGTCTAAATCAAGAACTTTATAGTAAATGGGGAGATAAAATAGGGCTGTTGAACCGGTTGCCGCCGGGTCTGCGGCGGCCATATTTCCTTTCCACCGAGGCTCTAACATATCCTTAAACGATTTGGGTTCATCCTGGGGTTTTACAACGCGAGTATTTATTGCGGGAGCCGTGAAATATAGATTATGCTGAACTAACTCTCCACCCGGAGAATACAGCGGGTCAACCAGGAATGCGCTTTTATCCTGCATAACGGGCAACTCTTTCCAGACAGACGCCGCTAAACCAGATAAAAATAGTTCTGTGACGCTACCGGCGGAGGATTGCATTACATCGGCGATAGGCTTTTTTATCTGCTGCTCTACCTTTATTTTCTCCAGGCTTGTGCGTCCGCTACTGGCTAACACCTCGACCCGTATTCCATATCTATTTTGAAAGTCGCTGGCTAACCTCCTGCCCGTATCCGC
>JACVQG010000067.1 GCA_015661045.1 Dehalococcoidia bacterium
GGGGACAAGGGTGACACGGGGACGCACGTATCTATACAGGAGACAAGTCAAGGAGCGAATATTTTTAACACATCTCCAGTTGCAAAGAATTGGGAAAGCATTTTCCCATCAAAGCCAATAAACATTCAGCGCTCCTCTAAAGTTATTGTGCTTGTTACAGGTGTCATTGATTTTAAGCCATCTACTCCCTCCGAACTGAGGTTAGGCATAGGGACTAACGTTGGAGACCCGAATGTGTGGAACAAATATCAGAGTGCGAATAGTGCCTCTGACGTTTATATCCCATTTTCCATATCGGGGACACTTACCTTAGGGTCAGGCTCTAATAATGTTTATTTCCTGGCCAAAAATGATACGGGGGCATCAACAATCACAAACGCGACGATGATAACAATAGAAATTCAGGAATAGGCAGGGCTCTAACATTTGGACATGATGTGTAGGGCTGCACTAAAGCCCCATTTGTTCAATCAGCTCAGTTTTGCCCAAGTCTTTCACGTTTTCTCTCTTGCCTTCGGGCGTTGTACTCCCCTGGGTTTGCCTGTCTCTTGGCACGCCGGTTGGCATTATATTTATCCTTATTCTGTTCCAAACATCTGCGAGTGGCCAGTGACGGGTCTATTCTGGTCTCCTGCAGCTCCCACAGGCGGGCGGCCTTAATGCGGATGCCCATGACCAGCCGCTGGGCATATGCACCAGATATGCCCAGTACGTCGGCGATTTCCTTAGCCTGATACTCTTGTAGCAGCAAGAGAAAGGTCTGGCGCTCCCGGGGCACAAGGTATGGCTCCAATTCCTCCCGCATGATGTTGGCCACTGCTATGTCTTGCGTGGGGTCGGGAATCTTCCCACGACGGTGGCGCTGGCCATGACGTCCTGGAGGCTGTCCAGGTCATCTTCTTCGGAGCTTGCCGCCAGGCCCTCCCAGCTCACCACTTCATACCCGGTGCCGCCCAGGGGACGGTCCACGGACCGGCGGTTACGCCTGAGAGTCGACAGTGCGGCGCACCAGGCAACCTTCCAGATGTAGGTTTTGTTGGCATCGGGATGGCTTTGGAGCACATGCCACACCTTCAGGCTAGCCTCCTGAACCATATCATCCATGTCCAGGCCACGATGCCGGCCGCCGGCACAACGAAAACAGGCATCGTGTATGAACCGGCGATACTCCTTTAGTCGGGATTCGGCTTCTCGGCTATGCGAGTCTTCAAGAGGTGGAAGTGTTGTAGTAACCATAGACCTCCTCTCTGTTCAGGGAAACAGAAAGGGGCTGCCGAAATTCCTCTTAATTGGAATAAAAAGTGTATAAAAAGAAAAGAGACCCCATACTTATTCAGTATGGAGTCTCTAAATATCGATTAACTGCCTGAGAGCAACGGTCTTCAATTGCTTCTGCCATAGATAGGGGTGCTTTCCCTATCCCATAGCGGTAAAAACGCCGCTTTGCGTTCTTACTGGGTTTCTCTACCCCCGACAGGTCAACCCAGATGGTTGCCTTCAAGCCAGGGATATATACTTTGGCCGTTCTTGCCATCGTGAAGGCGCTTATCCCCATCTGGACTATAGTCCAAGTGGGCCTTTTGGCCATGTCCTCTGACTTCTGGATGCTGTCATACCTGCCCCGATTGTATATGCCAGGCATGGCGTGCATGTGTCGCTTCTCCAACTGCCAGAGATAGGAACGGGCATCCCTGTCATCGGCCTTCCAGTAGTCCGTTAGGTCTGCGGAAGTCCATTGGGGTAGGTGACGAAGCTCATCCCTTGTCATGGATTTCTGGACTGTCTGGGCAACCATTGACGCCCGCATAATCCAGATGAAGGGATTATCTTCATCGGGTAAGCCTATCTTGTCAACGATGGCCTGCTGAATCTTCCGCATAGCTGTGCAGTTGATATGCCCGTAAGTGCATCGCCCAGCAAAGAGGTTACGCTTAAGCACATCCAAGACCATTTGCCGCTCAGGAGTTGCCCATAGTGGTTGATTCATGGCAACCCCCTTCTCTTATTCCCTGAACGGGTAGGATAGGGGACTGTTTGTGCCTTATAACTTTGCTATGTCATGTCCCGATACATCGGGGACTAGGCAGGCACTAACTCCCTGTCTGGTATGGGGGATGGGGTGGGGACTTCGTTGGCAGGGGCAGCAGCCTTCATCTTCTGGGCAGCCAACTCTGCCAGGTAGGTGCCGAGCGTTTTATCCTCATGTTCCCGCACCTTAGCTCCTGCTATCTGAGCAGCTTCAGCCTGAGCCTTATACTCCTCAGGGTGGGTCTTCTGGATTGTAGCTGTGAAGGTAATCAGGCCGAAGGCAATGTTATCCATGACACCGGTAGCTGCCTTGACCAACTCCCTATTGGGAGTAAAGACTGGAGACTTAGTCACCACACCCGTTACAGGGTCTGTGGTTTCTTTGAGCCTGGGGGTTCCATCCTTATCAACCCTTAGCTGCAACCCCGCACCCAAGGCTGAAGGATGGATGTTGCTCTCTCCAGTTGCGTTCGTTGCCGTGAAGAAGGGTATCCATAGACCGTTCATGGGGAAGGCTTTGATATTCCTGTCCTTAGCCTTCTCTGGGGACTGCTTCAATAGGCTCTTGATGTCTAATCCAAGTTTCGCCATATGTTGCACCTCACTTTTTATTGATTGGCACAACAGTCCCCTACCTTACCCGTTCAAGGTTGCGAATTACAGTTTCTTATAATGCCACTTGCCAGTAGTCACCATCCCAAGCGTATGTGGCCGCTTGGTTAGTCATGTGGTCAGGTCAATCCGCCCGCTTGTTGCACTTCCAGTTGCTAACTATACAACTTCATCTTGCCTACGGGTAAGATACCGCCCCATTTGCTCATATCCTATTGCAAACATGCAATATTTGGATATTTGCTAGGTGCTAAACTCACAATTAGTTAGATTGTGGATTAGATTTGAATTTGGACTTTGACATATAGTCAATTTACATCTGGACGTGTCTCAGATAGCTTTCACATATAAACCACCTTTAAAATGTATTCACCCATAGCTTCGGGCAACTTCAGAATAGCACTATAAGATGTATAGTGTTATCATATAAATTAGCTATATTACTTTACTAGGGGACAAGCAGAGAGAAGAGGGTGAAAAGGCAGGGCATCCGCATACCATAGGTAGGGTATATAGCTAATAGAGCGTAGACAATGCGTGGACACAGCGTAGGGTCAGAGTAGGGACGGCGTGGGGCCATGACAGGGACAGGATAGCGTAGTGGTATAAAGCTGAAAGGATACTGAATGGACAATGCATATCTATAGCCTGAGGGAATAGGAGCCATGCAGAAGGCAGCAAATAGCGGGAGAGACGCCATGCTCGTCCGCCTGCTGTTTCACCTGGGCTGCTGCATTTCGGAGCTGCTCGAGCTGTCCCAAGTGCCAGGGCCGGCTCTCTCGCCGGAGCAAGTTCTGTCAGGGCTACGGCCAGCCGGTAGAGGAGGTAGTACAGAAGGCATCCGAGGAGCTGGTCATGCGCCGTCTACCACTGGATAAGCCAACCATCGGTATATACCAGAGTTTTGTATATGTAATACGCAGTTCATAATAAAGCATAATTTTTGATATACCCCATGTAACACACATCAAGCACAGCAGAGATGGGGTGGGGGAATCATAAGGGCAAGGTCTTGTTAAGCCCTGCCCTTAACTGTTACTATTCACTGGGGTGATTAAGGCATACTAAGATCCATCGGTATTCAACTTTCATACTGCGGCCCCCGGTGTAGATGCTGAGCGTATAGTTCATGGCTAACACCAATCTCTTGGGTCAACTCCCGTAGTGACTTACTGTGGCTCTGGCTCCATCCAGAACTGACACCTTATCGCCGAGGATACCTTTGCGCAGTCCGTGCGCCTTATCGTTCTGAGGTATTGGCCACTAAGTCCTGATACGAAAAGGATAACGCAAACTTGATTGTTGGTTTCCCGTCGGAGCCGCCACTGCCACATACTGTTGTTCATAAGGTTCAACAATTACCCCTGTTATAGCTTCCTTCCCGGCCAGGCATTTTCCTCCCTCTTTGTTCCACATATCAGACCATTATTATCCTGTCGTAAGCTTCGATGAAAAGCGGGATATTTTATCACCCATCGAAGCAGAACTGCAATTTTGTTGGGCTATTCCATGTAGTTCACCTTTACACAGGTTTACCTCCTACCCTGGTTTGATTATTTACCCATTCAAAGGAGTACAAAATAGTCAGGTAAAGTTACTGTAAATAGCTTATCAGGAATAATTTTCTAGTACAGGCCCAGTTTACTGAAACTTTATTTAAATAAAACCAGAAATTCACTGTTACCCGATTTACATTTACTTATGTTCGTTATAAATTGGGGGCAGGAATAAAATAATGGAGTTTAAGTGAGGTAATGTTAGGTAGATCGAGGGTTGTTTTATTGCTGTAATGGAAATTTAACCAGGTGACCAGGCTTGCTAAAAGGATTATTCTTCTTAAGTTACCATTTTTTATCATAGGTAGGATAACCGGAGTCAACCGTTTTTTCTGTATGAACAGATACTATCGCATACACGGAAAGGGGTAGATCAGGAAAATGCTAATCAAAGATAATGATCAGGACGTAGTGGCAGAACTTTTATTGGAGGCTGAGTCTATTTTACGGGCGGCACGGGAGCAAAACCTGCAAGGGGCAGGAATTTACTTTCAGACTAATGAAATAAAAGAGGGCGAGCGTTGCCTGAACTGCGGGAGACCCATAGCAGATAGCGTCGTGAAAAACCTGTGCATTTATTGCTACGAAGAATGGGATTAATGTGAAGTAACCATTCCCGGGCACGCACCGGTAAACATATTCAAATTATAGTAGATGACTATCAATACTTCGTTTTTTCTATTTCATCACCTGCGCACCAGGTTCTGGTTCAATTGTTTGACCAGTTGAAGATGTTTTATGTCTTCGGTATCAAGGCAGAGTTCTCGCTGACAATACTGTAATTTAACCAGTCCCGAAGGGAAGAGCCAGTTTGTGTCAATCCCCAGATAGTTAGCGATGTAATCTTTCTCGTATTCAGTTGGCATATCTCTCAATAGTTCTATATCGGATAATCTCCCGATGTATATACCACTTCCTGCCGCCACGTCTTTCAGTGTAAAACCTTTTAATCTCCGTAGCGACAAGAGTCTGTAGTTGTAGGTAAACAATTTAAGTTTGAGGATAAACCGGCTTATTTCGAATCTCATTTTCCCCCTCCGTTTTTAAATAAGGCTGATAATCATAAAACGGTATTGCGGTAAAAATGTCAGTTCCAATATTATATTAATTTTCATAGCTACTTTTGCAGTATTTTGTATTTAAGTTTCTACCTGTAATATAGAGCCGTAAACCAAATCGTGTTACAATTACTGCAAAGAGGTAGAAATATGAAAGCGGTATTGATAGGAATTATTATCGTCGTAATTTTGGGGGGTGTGGTAGTTGCTGGATTCTACACTGGCTTTTTCCCAACTGGTCAAAAGACAGGAAACGGATTAAACACCCCGGCTCTTACAACCGTTCCAACTACGTTACCAACGGTTGCGGCTAATACTCCTGTTGCTACCCCGGTAACAACACCTACAACTAACCCGCCAACGGTCAGACCTACTGTACCGCCTGCCGTGACCTCTACACCTGTGCCTCCGACTCCGCTAGCTACAGTTGTGTCTCCGCCCGTGCCGGCGGCAAGTGTGGATTTTCAAATATACGTTTCTGGTGTGGGCGGCACCGGGTTGTCACGCACGGTAACGGCTCAGATCACAAATACCGGAACCGCTGATGCCCATAATGTTTGGGTAAAGTCTGAGGTCTTTTCGGGGCAACAAAAGGTTTCTATATCCGGACAGGACTCTCTTCGGATGGACATTGGCATTGTCAAAGCAGCGACGACCGTACCTGTTCAGGCAAATTTGACATTTGGTCTCCTGGATGGGCTACGGATTCAGCAAAACGGCGCCCGGTTTCTGCTTACGATCACTTCGGATGAGCGGACTCAAACCCTGAACTACGACTACACTCCCTAGTCCTTGTGGCCAACCAGGCCCCTCTCAAGGCATAGCGTATGAGGTCGCTTCGGTGGCGCAGGCCCAGTTTATCCATCAGGCTTGCCCTGTATTTTTTAACAGTATTAATGCTTAAGTAAAGACACCTGACACTCTCCATGTTGGTCTTACCCTCAGCAGCCCTACGGAGCACATCTTTCTCGCATGGTGTTAACCGGGAATATTCGTCAATCCCGTTACTGCCATTCATAGTTTTTATATATCCTCCCGGCACCACCATTTTAGACAAAATACCTATGCTGATAGCACCTTTGTCTTAGCACGAAATAGGCTTTTTAACCGATACAAATACGGTACACACCTACTAAGATAGTGTTAGGTGATTCAGAATCAGAGGTATTTCAGCATTATCAGATCCGAAAGCATATGAGATGTTCCCAGATATACAAACCCTTAAAAAAAGAGGAGGGAATTATGAAACTGGAAGATATAATGGTAAAGAAGGTTATAACAGTATCGAGTTTGGAAACTGTTGTTGAAGCTGCAAAAAAAATGCGTGAGGCGAACGTAGGTTGCCTGGTGGTAAACGATGACAGGAATGTTAAAGGTATGCTCACCGACAGGGACCTTGTTGTTGGTTGCCTTGGAGCGGGGCATAACGCCCGGGAATGCCGGGTGGCGCAACATATGAGTAGCCCGGTAATAATCGCCGAGCCTGGATGGGACATACTTGAGGCAAGCCGGGTTATGACCGAGCAGCAGGTTAAGCGCCTACCTGTGATGCAAGATAAAAAACTTGTCGGGTTAGTGTCTTTCTCGGATATTGCTCTGGCGCTGGACAAGCCAATGCATGAATTGCTTGTTGGCGCCGATGCAACCCGTCGTGCATTGCTTAAATACATATAGGACTTTCGT